>NZ_JBFANH010000010.1:0-266128 GCF_040674755.1 Nocardia sp. NPDC049737
TCGCATTCGGCGGCGGTGGAGGCCGTTCGCGACCGGGTGCTGGCGGAGCTGGAATCGGTTGTGCCGGTATCGGGTTCGGTGCCGTTCTTCTCGACGGTATCCGGCGATTACGTGGACACGGCGACCTTGGATGCCGGGTATTGGTATCGGGGGCTGCGTGAACAGGTCAGGTTCGCGGAGTCGGTGGCGGCGTTGCAGCGTGCGGGGACGAATGCCTTTATCGAGGTGAGCCCGCATCCGGTGCTGACGATGGGGATCGAGGCGACGGCGGGAGAGCTGGGTCTGGCCGATCGGGTGGCCGTGCTGAGCACGCTGAAGCGTGATCAGGGTGATCCGCTGCAGGTCACCACCGCGTTGGCGCAGGCCTACTGTGCCGGCGTCGACGTGGCGGCCGACGCGTTGGCTCCGGTCGTGACACGGACGCTCGGTACGCTCCGACCCGTCGCTCGGTTGGATCTGCCGACGTACGCCTTCCAGCACAAGCGGTACTGGTTGCAGCCGAGCGCCGCCCGGGATGTGTACCAGTCGGGGCTGGGCGAGGCGAAGCATCCGCTGCTGGGTGCGGCGGTCTGGATGCCGGACTCCGAAGCGGTGGTGTTGACCGGGCGCCTGTCGCTGGCGGATCACCCGTGGCTGGCCGATCACGCGATCAACGGAGCGGCCCTGCTGCCGGGGACGGCCTTCGTCGAATTGGCGTTGCATGCCGGGACGATGGTCGGCTGTCCCCGGCTGGCCGAGCTGGTCGTGGCCGCGCCACTGGTCCTACCGGCCGATGGCGCCGTTGAACTGCGGGTGATGGCGGCCGCGCCCGATGATGCGGGAGCACGAGCCGTATCGGTGTATTCGCGCCCGCAGAGCGACGGCGAATCGGACCAGGACGGCCCGGGATCGTCCGGCGCACCGCGCTCGGAATGGGTACGTCATGCCACGGGAACCGTTGTCGCCTCGCCGCTTTCGGCTCCCGAACCGATCGGGGCCGATGCGGCGAGCTGGCCGCCCGTCGGAGCGCTGCCGGTACACATCGGCGATGCCTACGCCGAGTTGGCCGAGCGCGGCTACGACTACGGGGCGATGTTCCAGGGGCTGACCGCTTTGTGGCGCCGTGGCGACGAACTCTTCGCGGAGGTCGCGCTGCCGGAGCAGGCACAGTCGGCGGATCGGTTCGGGGTGCATCCGGCACTGCTGGACGCGGCACTGCACACGATCGGCCTCGGTGGGATGAGTGCGCCTGCCGCGCCCGGTGAGATCCTCGTGCCCTATTCGTGGGAGAACGTGACCGTGGACGCGGTCGGTGCCGCGTCGGCCCGTGTTCGAGTGGCGCCGGCCGGGACCGACCCGCAGGACCAGCGAATCACCCTCACGCTCACCGACTCTCAGGGCGCACCGATCGCCGAGATCGCGGCGTTGACCCTGCGTCCGATCCAGATCGGCGCGGTGGGCGCGGCGGCGCCGGACGGTACCTACCGTCTGCGCTGGGTTCCGTTGCCCGCGCCGAATCCGGACGACGTGGCCGCGGCCACGCGGTGGGCGAGCACGGACGACGGCGAGACGGTGACCGTTGACGGCCGGCCCGCGACGGTGATTCGACTCGATGGTCTCGTGGCCGGCGCCACGGCGGCAGCGGACACGGACGTGCCGGATGCGGTGCAGAGTCGGCTGGCCGAGGTCGTGGCGCGCGGCAAGGAGCTGCTGGCCCAGGATCAGCGCATCGTCGTGGTCACCCGAGGTGCGGTCGCGACGGCCGCGGGCGAGCCCGTGGATCTCGTCGGCGCGGCGGTCTGGGGCCTGCTGCGCAGCGGACAGAACGAGCATCCCGACCGGATCACCGTTGTGGACGTGGACCGCTGGGACGACTGTCGCGATGCCGTTGCCACGGCCTTGGCCTCGGCGGACGAGCCCCAGGTCGCGGTGCGCGCCGGCGTTCCCTACGTGCCGCGGCTGACATCCGACCGCGGCGACGTGGTGGGAAGCGGTGACGCGCTGCGGGCCTCGGCGTGGGCGTTGCGTCAGCTCGGCAAGGGCTCCTTGACCGGTGACAACTTCGCTCTGGTCGAAACCCGCACTGCCGTGCAGGAGCTCGGGCCCGGTCAGGTTCGGGTGGGTCTGCGCGCCTCGGGCGTCAACTTCCGGGACGCACTGATCACCTTGGGTATGTATCCGAACCCGGACGCCACCATCGGCATGGAGGGTGCGGGCGTGGTGCTGGAGGTGGCGCCGGACGTTACCGAATTCGCCATCGGCGACCGGGTTTTCGGGATGATCGAGGGCATCGGTTCGGTCGTTGTGACCGACAGCAGGCGGCTTGCTCCGATACCGCGGGGATGGTCGTTCGCACAGGCGGCCGCCGTGCCCGTGGTGTTCATTACCGCGTACTACAGCCTCGTCGATCTCGCCGACGCCCGGCCGGGGGAGACGTTGCTGTTGCATGTCGCCACCGGCGGTGTCGGCACGGCCGCTGTGCAACTGGCGCGTCATCTCGGTCTGCGGCTGCTGGTCACCGCCGACCGTTCCAAATGGGATGTGCTGCGCGGCATGGGATTCGACGATGCGGTCATCGGTGACTCGCGCACCCTCGACTTCGAGCGGAAGTTCCTCGAGGTCACCGGCGGCAGTGGTGCAGACATCGTGCTCGATTCGCTGGAAGGCGAATTCGTCGACGCCTCACTGAGATTGCTGCCGCGCGGTGGCCGCTTCCTCGAGATGGTGGCGACCGATCGGCGCGATCCCGGCGAGGTCGCCGAGCAGCACCCGGGCGTGCACTACCGCTACTTCCATCTCGACGAGATCGGGCTCGATCGATTGCGCGAGATCATGAGTGCCCTGGTCGAATTGATCGATACGGGGGTACTGGCACCGCCTCCGATCACCGGATGGGATCTGCGGCAGGCGCCGGAGGCGTTCCGGTTCGTGGGCGAGGGCAAGCATATCGGCCGCAACGTGCTCACCATTCCGACCCCGCTGCGCCCCGACGGCACCGTGCTGATCACCGGCGGTACCGGTGTTCTGGGTGCGATGGCGGCCCGCCATCTCATCGTCGAGCACGGTGTGCGGCGGCTGGTGCTCGCGAGCAGGCGCGGTCCCGCCGCCGACGGTGCCGCCGGCCTGGCGGAGGAATTGACGGCGCTGGGCGCACAGGTGGACGTGGTCGCCTGCGATGTGGCCGACCGGGAGGCGCTCGACAAGCTGCTGGCGGGTATTGCACCGGAGCACCCGCTCACCGGCGTCGTCCACACGGCGGGTGCGCTGGCCGACGGTTTGCTCGCCGACATGACACCGCAGCGGCTCGCGACGACGCTGCGCCCGAAGGTCGACGCGGCATGGAATCTGCACGAGGCGACCGAGGATCTGGATCTGTCGCAGTTCGTGCTCTATTCCTCGGTCGCGGGCGTGATCGGCACTCGGGGACAAGCGAATTACGCCGCCGCCAACGTCTTCCTCGATGCGCTGGCACACCACCGGCACCTGAGCGGTCTGCCCGCGACATCGGTGGCATGGGGTCTGTGGCAACAGCGCAGCGGGCTGACCGATGCTCTCGGCGAGGCCGACCTGGCCCGGTTGCGGCGGGAGGGAATCGTCGCGCTGGGCGAACAGGACGGGCTGGCGCTGTTCGACGCGGCACTGGTGGATCAGGAGTCCGCGCTGGTTGCCGCGCGGTTCGACCGGACTGCGCTGCCCGACCCGGTCCCCGCGATATTGCGGGGTCTGGTGCGACATTCGGAGCGGAATACGGTGAGCGACAAGCGCTCGCGCGGCTTGGAGCTGGGCCTGATACCGGAAGCCGAACGGGAGCAGGCCGTCGTGGACTTCGTTCTCGAACAGGTGGCGGCCGTACTGGGCTACTCGTCGGCCGCAGATATCGAGCCGGACAGGGGATTCGACGAGATCGGGCTCGACTCGCTGTCGGGTGTGGAGCTTCGCAACCGGCTGTCGAAAGCCACCGGCCTCCAGATTCCGGTGACGCTCGTCTTCGACTACCCGACCGCCCCCGAACTGGCCGGTTATCTGTACGAGCGATTGGCCCCGGCGGTGGCCGTTTCGCCGGCTGCGGCCGGCACCACATCCGACGACATCGCCCATCTGGCGGCGATGGTCGATCGGGTCCTGGCCGCGGCGGGAGACGACGACGCCACGGTCACCGCACTGCTCGGTATCGGCGACCGGCTTCGGTCCCACCTGGGCGGGAGGTGGCGCGGCGATGAGGACGAATACGCCGACCTCGCCACACATTCCCCCGACGAGCTGTTCGATCTGATTGATGAGGAGTTCGGTCGCTCATGAGCAACGAGGAAAAGCTCACCCGGTATCTGCGCAAAGTCACCGGGGACCTGCGAACCGCCAACAAGCGCATCCAGGAATTGGAAGAGGGTGCGCGCGAGCCGATCGCGATCGTCGGGATGAGCTGCCGCTTTCCCGGCGGTGTGGAATCCCCCGCGCAGTTGTGGGATCTGGTGGCCTCCGGTGCCGACGCGGTCGGCGGCTTTCCCGTCGACCGCGGGTGGGATCTGGACACACTCTTCGACCCCGATCCCGGTGTGCCCGGGACGATCTATACGCGTGAGGGCGGGTTCATCCATTCGGCGCCCGAATTCGACGCGGGCTTCTTCGGGATCGGCCCACGCGAGGCCGCCTCGATGGATCCACAACAGCGTCTGACGCTGGAGGCTTCCTGGGAAGCTCTCGAGGATGCGGGCATCGACCCGAAGTCGTTGCGAGGCAGCGACACCGGCGTCTTCGCCGGTGTCTTCCACCAGAACTACGGCCCTCGCATCGGCTCCCCGGCGCTGACGGCGGAGGCCGAAGGTCATGCCGTTCTAGGCGTGTCGAGCTGTGTGCTGTCCGGCCGGGTCTCCTACCTGTTCGGTTTCAAGGGCCCCACGTTGTCCGTGGACACCGCGTGCTCGTCGTCGCTGGTGGCATTGCATCTGGCGTGCCAGGCGCTGCGGCGGGGCGAGACGTCGCTGGCTCTGGTGAGCGGTGTGACCGTGATGTCGGACCCGTCCCATCTGATCGCCTTCGCGCGTCAGCGAGCGCTGTCGGCGGATGCGCGGTGCAAGGCGTTCGCGGCAGCCGCGGACGGGACCGGTCTCTCGGAGGGGCTCGGGATCCTGGTCGTCGAACGGCTCTCGGACGCACGGCGATTGGGTCACGACGTGCTCGCGCTGGTGCGCGGGACGGCGATCAACCAGGACGGTGCGAGCAAGGGGCTGACCGCGCCGAACGGTCCGGCGCAGGAACGGGTGATCGCGGCGGCGCTGGCGAATGCGGGCCTCGCACCGTCGGATGTGGACGTGGTGGAGGCGCACGGGACGGGCACCAAGCTGGGTGATCCGATCGAGGCGGGTGCGCTGATGTCGGTCTACGGTGCGCGGGGTGAGCGTGGGCCGCTGCGTTTGGGGTCGCTCAAGTCGAATATCGGTCATACCAATGCCGCCGCGGGTGTCGCCGGTGTGATCAAGATGGTCGAAGCGATGCGTCACGGTGTGCTGCCGAAGACGCTGCATGTGGATGCGCCCACGCCGCACGTGGATTGGTCCGCGGGCACGATGCGGTTGCTGACGGAGGCCGAGCCGTGGCCCGCGAGCGGGCAGGTGCGGCGTGCGGGTGTGTCGTCGTTCGGAATCAGCGGCACCAACGCTCATGTGATCCTGGAGGAAGCCCCTGCCGATCCGGAGGCCGCCGAGTCGGCGGGCGAATCCGAGCAGGTGGTCACGGCCGAGCCCGTGGCGTCGGATGTCGTCGCGCTGATGATCTCGGCCAAATCCGAGGCAGCGCTGCGAACCCAGGCGAACCGGCTGCGACAGAGGTTGCTCGACGACCCCGATGCGGATGCCTGGGATGTGGCGCATTCGCTGGCGACCTCCCGGGCGCTGCTGGACTGGCGCGGTGTGGCGGTGGGGCGTGACCAGGAGGAACTGCTCGCCGGTCTGGCCGATCTCGCGGCCGGTTCGCCCGGCGCGATCGAAGGCCGCACGGGTGCGGGCACAACCGCTTTCCTGTTCACCGGCCAGGGCGCTCAGCGCGCGGGTATGGGCAAGAGCCTGTACACGGCCTTTCCGGTGTTCGCGGCGGCGTTGGACGAGGTGTGCGCACAGTTCGACCTCGCGTCGGGACGGCGGCTGAAAGACCTGATGTTCGGCGACTCCGCCGAGGTGCTGGCGCGCACCGAAAACACCCAGCCGGCGTTGTTCGCCTTCGAGGTGGCGATGTTCCGGCTGCTCGAATCCTTCGGTATCGCCCCGGATGTGCTGCTCGGGCATTCCATCGGTGAACTGGTCGCCGCGTATGTGGCCGGGGTGTGGTCGTTGCAGGACGCCTGCGCTCTGGTCGCCGCGCGCGGCAGGCTGATGGGCGCGCTGCCCGAAGGCGGCGCGATGCTGGCCGTCGCCGTCGGGGAGGAGCGGGCCGCCGAACTGATCGCCGAGCACGCCGGAAGAGTCTCGATCGCGGCCGTGAACGCCCCCTCCTCGGCAGTGTTATCCGGGGACCTGGAGGCCATCGAGGCGATCGAGTCCGCGTTGTCGGGTACCGGCGTCAAAACCAACCGGCTCGACGTTTCCCACGCTTTCCACTCCGCCCTCATGGAGCCGATGCTGGCCGAATTCCGTTCGGTGGCACGAAGTATCGCGTATCGATCGCCGCGCCTCGCGATCGTGTCGAACGAAACCGGAGAGCTCGCCGGGGACGCGGTGACCGATCCGGAGTATTGGGTTCGGCAGGTGCGGGGGTGTGTGCGGTTCGCTCCGGGAGTGGACACCCTCGTCTCGGCGGGTGCGCGGCGATTCGTGGAGGTGGGCCCGGATGCGGTGCTTGCGGCGATGACGCGTGCGACCGTCGCCGAGAATGCCGAGGTCGAATCGGTGTCGCGGATCGTGGCGGCGGCGCGCCGATCCGTCGACGAGGTGTCGCAGTTCGTCACCGCACTGGCGCAGATCCACGTCGCGGGTGCGCGGGTGGAATGGGCGTTGCTGTTCGCGGGGCGAGCGGTGCGCCGGGTCGCTTTGCCGACCTACGGATTTCAGCGTCGCCGGTTCTGGTTGCAGCCCAGTGCCGATGCGGCGGCGTCGGCGGATCATCCGATCCTGACCGGTGTGGTCGGCGTGGCCGGGACCGACGAGTGGCTGTTCACCGGCCGGTTCTCGGTGCGTACGCATCCGTGGATCGCCGATCACATGGCCCATGGTGTCGTGGTGGTTCCGGGCGTGTTGCTGCTCGAATTCCTGCTCGCCGCCGGCGGGCGGATCGATTGCGAGGTGGTCGAGGAGATCATCGTGCAGGCGCCGATCCGTCCCGGTGACGACGAGATCGAAGTGCAGGCCCTGGTCGCGGCCGCGGACGAGTCCGGGCGGCGTTCATTCGAGTTCTTCTACCGCAGGCCGTCCGGCGACGAATGGGTACGCAATGCGACCGGTTTCCTCGCGCCCCGGTGGAATGGCGACTCGGACTTGGTATCCCGGCTCGGTGAGCGGGCGTGGCCGCCGGCCGATGCCGAACTCGTCGATGTCGACCGGGTGGCACTTGCCGAGCAGATCGCGAAAGATACGGGGCTCCACTACGGTCCGGCGTTCATCGGCGTGAATGCGGTGTGGCAGCGTGGCGACACGGTCTTTTCCGAGGCGACGCTGAATACCGACGCGGTATCGGAATTCGGTCGCCACGACCTGCATCCGGCGCTGTTGGAGCTGGTGATGCATGCCGGACTCTCGCAATCCATATTCCGTTTCGCGGAGTCCGATCCGAATACCGGTTGGCTGCTGTTCCGGTGGGGCGGTGCGCGTCTCCACCGGCCGATGCCCGCGGAAGTGACAGCCCTGCGGATCATCTCGGAGAAGACCGGCGCGGATACGGTGTCGGTCGCGGCAGTCGATCCGGAGGGCAGGCCGATCGTATCGGTTGATTCGGTGCTGCTGCGTCCGTACGACGTCGAGGAGTTCCGACGCGGTCTGTCCGATGATCAGGACGCCGGTCTGTATCGGGTGGGCTGGAAGACCACGGCCCCGCCTCCGGTCTCAGGCTCTATGCCGGCGTCGGCCGTCCTCGCGGACACGGTGGTGCCGGGAATCGCGGCATCACACAGGTCCATTGCCGATATCGTTGCCGCGGAACATGTTCCGGATATCGTCGTCTGGCGTCCGGCGATCGCCGGAGAGGTCGTCGACGGTCCGGGTGGGGTGCGGGCACGGGTGCACAGCACACTGGCCGTGCTCGGGACATGGCTCGCCGAAGAACGCCTGTCGGATGCCTCGCTGGTGGTGGTGACCACGGGTGGTGTCGGTCTCCCCGGCGAGGACGCTGCCGTGGATGTGGCAGCCGCCGCGGTGTGGGGGTTGGTCCGCAGCGCACAGACGGAGAATCCGGGGCGGTTCATACTCCTCGACGAAGACCCGGCCGAAGCGGTGGACGCCGATCGGATCGCGGCTGTGCTGGCCTCGGGTGAGCCGCAGGTCGCGGTGCGCGACACCAGGATTCTGGTTCCCCGGCTGACCCGCACCGGCACCGAGGTTCGGAAAGACAATCCCCTGTCGCTGTGGTCGGGTGCGGGGACGGTGCTGATCACCGGTGGCACAGGTGGTCTGGGCGCGGAGTTTGCCCGGCACCTGGTCACCGAGCACGGTGTGCGCAGGCTGGTGCTGACCTCCCGGCGCGGCCCGCAGGCGCCCGGCGCGGACGAGCTGGTCGCCGAATTGGCGCGGGCCGGCGCCGACGCGCGCGTCGTGGCCTGCGACGTCACCGATCGTGACGCGGTGCGGAACGTGTTGGACGCCATGGACTCCGATGGTGGGGTGACCGCCGTGGTGCATATGGCCGGGGTTGTCGACGATGGCACCCTCCAATCGCTGACCGCCGAGCAGGTGGATCGGGTGCTGGCGCCGAAGGTCGACGGAGCGTGGTACCTGGACGAGTGGACGCGCGGCCGAGATCTGTCGGCATTCGTGGTGTTCTCCTCGATCGCGGGAGTGCTGGGTTCGGCCGGACAGGGCAATTACGCCGCGGCGAACGGATTCCTGGATGGCCTGGTCCGCCTGCGTCGAGCCGCGGGGTTGCCCGCCATATCGCTGGCGTGGGGACCGTGGCACGCCGGCAGCGGGATGGCCGGCGAGGTGGACGGTGCGGCGTTGGCGCGGTTGGGCCGGTGGGGGCTCGGGCAACTCGAGAATGCCGACGGTGTGCGCCTTTTCGATGCCGCTCTCGCGGTCGCGAGCGACGATGGGCGGCTGGCTCCGCTGCGGTTCGACCCGAGTGTGCTGCGGCGCGTCTCGGATCCCGTGGGGATCCCCGCGGTGCTGAGCGGGTTCGTGCGGCGTCCGCTGCCGGCCGCGAGCCGGTCGGAGGCGAGTTTCGCGGCGGGTTCGCTGGGTGAGCGGTTGGCGCGGGTGCCGCACGCGCAGCGCGGCGACGTGGTGCTGGAGATGGTGCTGGGGCAGGCCGCGGCCGTGCTGGGACACGATTCGGCGGCCGATATCCGGCCTGATCAACCTTTCGACGAGATCGGTTTCGATTCGCTGGGGGCGGTGGAGTTCCGCAACCGGTTGGTCAAGGTCACGGGGTTGCGGTTGGCGTCGACCCTGGTGTTCGATCATCCGACTCCCGCCGCGGTGGCGAAACACGTGCTGTCGAGGCACGAGCCGAAGACGACGGGCGGACCGGGCAAGAAGGTCGCGCGCCGAACACCGGCGGATGAGCCGATCGCGATCGTGGGCATGGGATGCCGGTTCCCGGGTGGGGTGAAATCGCCGGACGAACTGTGGGATCTGGTGGCCTCGGGGATCGATGCGACCAGTGCGTACCCATCGGACCGCGGCTGGGATCTGGACCGTTTGTTCGACGAGGATCCGGACAAACCCGGGACCGTATACGCCCGCCGCGCCGGATTCCTCGACGACGCAGCGGATTTCGACGCCGGATTCTTCGGGATCGGCCCGCGGGAAGCGACGGCGATGGACCCGCAGCAGCGGCAATTGCTCGAGGCATCGTGGGAGGCCCTGGAGGATGCCGGGATCGATCCGGTTTCGCTGCGTGGCACCGATGCCGGGGTATTCGTGGGTGCGTGCTTCTCGGGTTATTTCAACCGGGTGACCCCCGAGTTCGAGGGCTACCGGCTCACCGGAGCCCAGGGCAGCGTGATCTCGGGCCGGCTGTCGTATGTGTTCGGCCTGGAAGGGCCGTCGGTCACCGTGGATACGGCGTGTTCGTCGTCGTTGGTGTCGCTGCATCTGGCCTGTCAGGCGCTGCGGCAGGGTGAGGCATCGCTGGCGTTGTCGGGCGGCGCGACGATCTACGCCGATCCCTATCTCTCCGTCGATTTCGCTCGGCAGCGTGGTCTGTCCCCGGACGGGCGGTGCAAATCGTTTTCCGCCGCGGCCGATGGTGTCGCGTTCTCCGAGGGCGTCGGAATGCTGGTGCTGGAACGGCTGTCGGATGCCCGCCGCCTGGGCCACAACGTTCTTGCCGTGGTGCGGGGCACGGCGATCAATCAAGACGGCGCGTCGAACGGTCTGTCCGCGCCGAATGGGCCGTCGCAGGAGCGGGTGATCGCGGCGGCCCTGGCCAACGCCGGGTTGCGGCCCGCCGACATCGATGCGGTGGAGGCGCACGGCACCGGGACGACACTGGGTGATCCGATGGAGGCGCAGGCATTGATCGCCGCCTACGGTCAGGATCGGCCGGGAGCGCCGCTGCGGATCGGCTCGCTGAAGTCGAATATCGGGCACACCTCGGCCGCCGCAGGCGTGGCCGGAGTGATCAAGATGGTGCAGGCGTTGCGGAACGAGACTCTGCCGATGACGCTGCACGTGGATGTGCCCAGCCCGCATGTGGATTGGTCGGCCGGCGGTGTGGAGTTGCTGACCGAGCCGCAGCGGTGGCCGCGCAACGGGCGTGTTCGCCGCGCGGGCGTGTCGTCGTTCGGTGTCAGCGGCACCAATGCGCATGCGATCCTGGAGGAAGCGCCGCCGCAACGAATTCCGGTGGCACCCAACGGAACTCCGGCAGACCTGCCGTTGCCGTTGCTGGTATCGGCCAAATCCGAGGCAGGGTTGCGGGCGCAGGCGGATCGGCTCCTGCAGTGGTTGGTGGCCGGACCCGAGCGAGAGATCGCCGATGTCGCGTACTCGCTGAGCGCCTTCCGCTCCCATATGGAATTCCGGGGCGCGGTCGTCGGGACGGGGCGCGACGAGATCCTTTCCGGTCTGGCGGATCTGGCGGCGGGCAAGGTGTCTTCCGGTGCCGTCGAGGGCGTCGCGGCGACGGGGAAGACCGCGTGGCTGTTCACGGGACAGGGTGCGCAGCGAGCGGGGATGGGTAAGGACCTCTATGCGGCGTTCCCGGTGTTCGCGCAGGTTCTGGACGAGGTGTGTGCCCAGTTCGATGCTCTCCTGATGCGTGATCCGGGAGCGGATTCCGCGCCAGGGCTGCTCGCGGTGATGTTCGATGACACCGAGGGACTGCTGCACCGCACCGAATTCACCCAGCCCGCGTTGTTCGCGTTCGAGGTGGCGCTGTCGCGGTTGCTGGAGTCGTTCGGTATCGCCGCGGACATGCTCATCGGGCACTCGATCGGTGAGCTGGCCGCCGCGTATGTGGCGGGGGTGTGGTCGCTGCCCGATGCCTGCCGTCTGGTGGCTGCCCGCGGTCGGTTGATGGGAGCTCTGCCCGAGGGCGGAGCGATGCTGGCAGTGGCCATCACGGAGACCGACGCGACGGATATCGTCGCCGAATACGGCAGCAGGGTCTCGATCGCGGCGGTCAACGGCCCGTCGTCGGTGGTGCTGTCCGGAGACGCGGACGCCATCCACGCGATCGAGCGTGTACTCACCGGACGCGGACGCAAGACCAACCGGTTGCGGGTGAGCCACGCATTCCATTCGGCGCGAATGGATCCCGTGCTCGCCGAGTTCCGGCTGGTGGCCGCCAGTGTGACCTACCACCCGCCGAAGATCCCGATCGTGTCGAACATCAGCGGCGCCGTGGCCGGTGCCGAGGTGACCGATCCGGGTTACTGGGTCGAACAGGTGCGCGGTTGTGTGCGGTTCGCGCCCGGGATCGCCACCGTGGCCGAGGCCGGGGTGCGGCGGTTCGTGGAGATCGGGCCGGATGCCGTGTTGTCCGCGATGGCCCGGCAGTGTCTCGCCGAGATTCCGGACGTGGAGGCCGCATCGACGGTGGTCGCGGTTGCCCGGCGTTCGGTCGGCGAGCCGTTGCAATTGGTGTCCGCATTGGCACAAGCGCATGTGGCGGGTGCCGGTGTGGATTGGACGCCGCTGTATGCGGATCGTCCGGTATCGCGGTTGCCGTTGCCCACCTATGCATTCCAGCATCGGCGGTACTGGCTGCAACCGGTTGCCGGTGGGGCGCCGCCGGGAGTATCGGGTCACCCGGTGCTGACCGGTGTGGTGCAGGTCGCGGGCAAGGACGAATGGATGCTCACCGGGCGGCTCTCGCGCCGGACCCATCCGTGGCTCGCGGATCACGTGAGCTACGGCGTGATGGTCGTGTCGAGTACGACGCTGGTGGAGATGTTGTGTGCGGCGGGACCGCGGTTCGGCTGCGCCGGGGTGGACGAGCTCACGCTGGAGGCCCCGATATTCCCGCCCGAGGACGGCGCCGACATCGATCTGCAGGTGCTTGTCGACCAGGCCGACGATAGGGGCCGCAGGCACTGCACGGTGCACTACCGCATCGGTGAGGGAGAGTGGGTACGCAACGCCAGCGGCATTCTGACCGGTGACCGGCCGGCGGCGGAGCCGCTGCTGGAACGTCTTCGGGCGCAGCCGTGGCCGCCGTCGGATGCGGACCCGATCGACCCGGAATGGGTACCCGCGCATATCGAAGCCGTGTCGGGACTCGAATACGGTCCCTCCTTCCGCGGCATCGAACGCGCGTGGCAGCGTGGCGACGCCGTGTTCAGCGAGGTTGCGCTGGATCCGGCCGTCGAATCGGACGGTTTCCTGCTGCATCCGGGCCTGATCGACGTCATCGCGCATGCGGGGATGGCCCGTCTGGTGTGGCCGGAGCCCAGCTCCGACCCGAGCCGCGGCATGCTGCTGTTCCGGTGGGGCGGCGCCCGATTCCACGATGTCCGCAGGCCGGGTCCGTTGCGGGTGATCGCCGTGGCGAAAGGTGAGGACGTGCTCGCCGTGGCGGCGGTGGACGGCGACGGCAACCCGGTGGTCTCCTTCGACGAGATCGTGATGCGGCCGTATGACGTCACCCAGTTCCGACGCCCGCTCGCCGGTGACGCCGGGGTGTACGAAATGGAATGGGCGGAGGTTCACCCTGCACCCGACGTGCCGGTGACCGACGAGGTCATCGCACTGGGGTCGGCTTCGATTGCCGGTGTGCGGGAACGATATCCGGACCTCGACAGTCTGACATCGGATCGTGCGATGCCCGATGTGCTGGTGTGGTCGGACGCGGCAGCGCGAAACGACGATGTCACCGTCGCCGCACATGAGCGGGCCCGGTCGGCACTACACCTGCTGCAGGGGTGGCTGGACAAGGATCCGTCGGAGCGGTCGCGGTTGGTCGTCGTCACCCACAACGGCCTTGGGATGCCCGGCGAGACACCGGATCTCGCGGCGGCCACGGTGGCGGGCCTGGTTCGCAGTGCGCAGTCCGAGTATCCCGGCCGGATCGTCTTGCTCGACCGGCAGTCCACGTCCGTTCCGCTGTCGGTCGACACCGTGTTGTCGGCACTGGCGGCCGACGAGCCGCAGGTGGCCGTTCGCGCCGACACGATGCTGGTGCCGCGGCTGCGGCGCTCGGAGGTGATCGCCGGCGCGAGACCGGCATTCGGCTCCGGCACCGTGCTGATCACCGGGGGTACCGGTGGTCTGGGCGCGATGGTGGCCCGTCACCTGGTTGCCGAGCACGGTGTCCGGCACCTGCTCCTGGTGTCCCGCAGTGGCGAGCGAGCCACAGGCGCAACGGAATTGGCGGCGCACCTGTGCGAGCTCGGAGCGAACGCGCGCATCGCGGCCTGCGATGTCGCGGACCGGTCCGCGTTGCGGGCACTGCTCGATTCCATACCGGCCGAACAGCCGTTGACGGCCGTGGTTCACACCGCGGGTGTGCTCGACGATGCGACGATCGCGACGCTCACCGTCGAACAGCTGGACCGCGTGCTCGCGCCGAAGGTCGACGCGGCATGGAATCTGCACGAGTCGACGCGGAACGCTGATCTCTCGGCCTTCGTGCTGTTCTCGTCGATGGCCGCTGTCATCGGCGCCGCGGGACAGGCCAATTACGTTGCCGCCAACAGCTTCCTGGACACGTTGGCCGCGCGGCGCAGCGCCGAAGGGCTGCCCGCTGTGGCGCTGGCCTGGGGTCTGTGGGAGTCCACCGCGGCCGGATCGGGCGGTATGGGCGGCACCCTGGATCACGTGGGTGCCGCACGCATGGCCCGCCTCGGCGTGCATCCGCTGGCGTCGGCGGACGGCCTTCGGCTGTTCGATACCGCCGTGGGGATCGGATCGACCCGGGCGGGCGCATCCGCGCTCATGCCGTTCCGTCTCGACGTCAATGCCCTTCGGCGGGAAGCACATATGGCAACGATTCCCCCGGTCCTGCGAAAAATCGCCCTGCCTTCTCGGTCCGCCGCCGCGGAGGAAAGACCACCGCAGGGTCTGGTACTGGATCGGCTACCGGAGGCCGAGCGGGATCGCGCGGTTCTGGACCTGGTCCTCGAGCAGGCTGCCGCGGTACTGGGGCATTCCTCGGCGGGGGATATTCGGGCCGACAAGGGATTCGACGAGCTCGGCTTCGATTCGCTGGCCGGTGTGGATATGCGCAACCGGCTGTCGAAGAGCACCGGTCTGCGGTTGTCCTCGACGATGGTGTTCGACTACCCGACCCCGGTCGAACTGTCCCGATATCTGCATGAACAGCTGATCTCGGCGTCACCTGCGGCCCCACCGGCCGCCGTTTCCGCACCCGTCGATATCGCCCGGCTGGAGGCGATGGTCGAACAGGCGCTCGCCGCGGCCGGTGACGACCCCGCTGCCGCTACCGCACTGCTCGGTATCGGCGACCGCCTCCGGTCGCACTTCGGCGATCGATGGCAGGACGAGGAATTCGACGATGACCTTGCCGAGCATTCCGGCAGCGAACTATTGGATCTGCTTGACGAGGAGTTCGGTCGATCATGAGCAATGAGGAACGGCTCACCCAGTCCCTGCGGCGATTCGCCAGGGACCTGCGCGCCGCCAACAAGCGCATCCAGGACCTGGAGGAGCGTGCGCGGGAACCGATCGCGATCGTCGGGATGAGCTGCCGCTATCCCGGCGGCGTCGAATCGCCCGCGCAACTGTGGGACCTGGTGGCCTCCAGCGTCGACGCCATCGGCGAGTTCCCGACCGACCGGGGCTGGGATCTGGAGAAACTCTACAATCCGGATCCGGACGTTCCCGGTACGACCAATACCCGTGCAGGCGGATTCCTGTATTCGGCAGGCGATTTCGACGCGGGATTCTTCGGGATCGGCCCGCGGGAAGCCGCGATGATGGATCCCCAGCAGCGCTTGGCACTGGAGGCGTCCTGGGAAGCGCTGGAGTACGCGGGCATCGACCCGATGTCGCTGCGCGGCAGCGATACCGGTGTCTTCACCGGCGTTTTCCACCAGTACTACGGACCTCGGGTCGGCTCCCCGACACTGACCGCCGAGGCGGAAGGCCACGCCTATCTCGGTGCGGGAAACTCCGTCGTATCCGGCCGGGTCGCTTACACATTCGGCTTCAAGGGGCCCACGATGTCGATCGACACCGTGTGCTCGTCGTCGCTGGTGGCCCTGCATCTCGCGTGCCAGGCGCTGCGCAACGGCGAAACATCGCTGGCCTTGGCGGGCGGTGTCACGGTGATGTCGGATCCGTCCCATCTGATCGCATTCGCCCGCCAGCACGGGCTCGCCACCGATGCCCGATGCAAGGCATTCGCGGCCGCCGCGGACGGGACCGGATTTTCCGAAGGTATCGGCATGCTGGTCGTCGAACGCCTGTCGGATGCGCAACGCCTGGGGCACAACGTCTTGGCGGTCATTCGCGGCAGCGCGCTCAATCAGGACGGCGCGAGCAAGGGGCTGACCGCACCGAACGGCCCGTCGCAGGAGCGTGTCATCGCACAGGCATTGGCCAATGCCGGACTGGAACCCGGCGACATCGACGCGGTGGAGGCGCACGGGACCGGCACGATGCTCGGGGATCCGATCGAAGCGCGCGCGCTGATCGGCGTCTACGGCGCGCGGCGTGAACACGGGCCGTTATATGTGGGTTCGCTCAAGTCGAATATCGGTCACACGTCCGCCGCGGCGGGGGTGGGCGGTGTGATCAAGATGGTTCAGGCGATGCGGCACGAGATGTTGCCGATGACATTGCATGTGGATGCGCCTACGCCACATGTGGATTGGTCGGCGGGCACTGTGCGCCTGCTGACCGAGGCGCAGCCGTGGCCCGCGGGTGAGCGGGTGCGCCGTGCGGGTGTCTCGTCCTTCGGGGCCAGCGGCACCAACGCGCACGTGATCATCGAGGAGGCTCCCGCCGAACCGGTCGCCGGGACTGCTCCGGAACAGGTGGCGGCCGAAACGATTACGCCGAATACGAACTCCGATGTCGTCGCGTGGCTCCTGTCGGCGAAATCCGAACCCGGCCTGCGCGCGCAGGCGGATCGGCTGTGGCAGTGGTTAATCGGTGAACCCGATGCGGATGTATGGGATGTGGCCCATTCGCTGATCACGTCGCGGGCGCTGTTGGACCGGCGTGCAGCGATCGTGGGCCGTGACCGGGAGACACTGCTGGCGGGACTTGCGGCCCTTGCCGACGGTGCCTCGTCGGAGGGCGTGGTCGATGGCGTCGTGGGCGCGGGACGCACGGCGTTCCTGTTCACCGGCCAGGGCGCGCAGCAACCCGGAATGGGCCGGGAACTGTACGCGGGGTTCCCCGTGTTCGCGGCCGCGCTGGACGAGGTATGCGCCGAACTCGACCCGTTGCTGGGACGAGCGCTGAAGGACGTGATGTTCGCCGCCGACGGTGATGCCGGTGCGGCCCTGCTGAATCGGACGGAATTCACCCAGCCCGCGTTGTTCGCGTACGAGGTGGCGGCCTACCGGCTGGTCGAATCGTTCGGTGTGACACCGGATGCGCTGCTAGGGCACTCCATCGGCGAGCTGGTGGCGGCGTATGTGGCGGGGGTGTGGTCGCTGGCGGACGCGTGCGCGCTGGTGGCGGCGCGGGGGCGACTGATGGGCGCCCTGCCCGGCGGCGGTGCGATGCTGGCGGCGGCTGTCACCGAAGGCGAGGCGATCGAACTGGTGGCCGGATACGCCGATCGGCTGGCGGTCGCCGCGGTGAATGGACCGGCGGCCGTGGTGCTGTCCGGCGACGCGGAGGCGGTCGACGACGTCCAACGGCTGCTCGCCGAGCGGGGTCGCAAGACCAGCAGGCTGCGGGTCAGCCACGCCTTCCATTCCGCCCGGATGGATCCGATGCTCGACGAATTCCGCTCGGTGGCAGCGGGATTGACCTATCATCAGCCGACCGTTCCGGTGGTGTCGAACGTGACCGGCGCTGTGGTGGAGCGGGAGCTGACCGATCCGGAGTATTGGGTGCGCCAGGTCCGTGCGGCCGTGCGGTTCGAGCCCGGCGTGCGCGCGCTGGCCGCGACCGGGGCCCGGCGGTTCCTGGAGGTCGGCCCGGACGCCGTCCTGGCCGCGATGACACGGCAATGCCTTGCCGAGGAACCCGGGACCGAGGGGCGGTCCGTGGTGGCCGCTGCGGCCCGGCGTGGTTGTGCGGAAGTCGCGCAGTTCACCACATTCCTGGCCGCCGCGCACGCCGCGGGACTGGACGTGGACTGGAGCCCCTTGTTCGCGGGCCGGGAATCGCGTCGAATTCTCTTGCCGACCTATGCATTCCAGCATCAGCGCCATTGGATCGCACCCACCGCCGTGCGGGGCGATGTCGGCCGCGCCGGTGTGACGGTGGTCGACCACCCCATGCTCGGCGGGTCGATCGTGGTGGCGGGCAGGGACGAATGGCTGTTCACCGGTCGGCTGTCGGTGGCGTCGCATCCGTGGATCGCCGATCACACCGTCTTCGGCGAGATTCTGCTCCCGGGAACAGGTTTCGTGGAGCTGGCCCTGGCGGTAGGCGCTCGGCTGGGTGTCGAGGTCGTCGACGAGCTGGTGCTGGAGGCGCCGCTGCGTTTCGGCGAGCGGACCGAGGTCGACGTGCAGATCGCGGTCGAAGAACCCGATAACGAGGGGCGCAGGCGATTCGTCGTGGCGTCCCGGATCGTCGGCGAACAATCGGCGGGCGCGAGTGGAACAACCCATGCGCGTGGCATTCTCGCTCCCGGCGGGGAAATGGAGGGTCCGGCCTACGAGGTCGACGACAACCCGGAGGACGACGCGATCCCCGGCGACGTCCTTTACGACGGGCTGGCCGCGCGCGGATTCGATTACGGCTCCGCATTCCAGGGGGCGCGCCGCGTCTGGCGCGATGGCGGCGGTGACATGGTGGCCGATGTGCGGTTGCCCGCCGAAGTCGGCGTGGACGGTGGCCGATTCGGCATCCATCCCGCGCTGCTCGACGCCGCGTTGCATGCCGGGGTGCAGGATCTGGCCGCGGATCTGCCGCCCGGACAGGTGCCGCTGCCGTTCTCGTTCGGCGGCGTCCGGTTGTATCGCCCGGGGGCGACCGCCGCACAGGTGCGCATCCGGCGCGTCGGCGACAGTATGCGGCTGGAACTGGGTGACGACACCGGCGCTCCGGTACTGACCGTCGAATCGCTGCGGGCGCGCCCGGTGAACAGCCAGGCGCTGCGCGGTGATCGATCGATTGCCGACCGCGGGCTCTACGACGTGCAATGGAGTCGAGTCGGCTCCGGCGACGCGTCCCATGAAGTGGACGGCCTGCTGATCGCCGGGGTGGCCGTGCCCGGATTCGCACGGACCTACCCGGACCTGGCTGCCGAGACCGGAGACACCGGCGAAGCTCCGGATGTGCTGGTGTGGTTCGCCGATGGTCCCGACCGCCGCGCTGCGGACAGCGAGGCCGGTTCCCGGTCGGCGGCGGCCATCGTGCGAGATCGCGTGCACGCGGTGCTGGCCTCGGTGCGATCCTGGCTGCGCCTGCCCACTGCCGACGCCCGACTCGTGGTGGTGACGCGCAATGGTGCGGGGTTGCCCGGCGAAGACCCCGATTTGGCCGCCGCGGCCGTCTGGGGTCTGCTCCGGAGCGCGCAGTCGGAGAATCCCGGCCGGATCGTGCTGCTGGACATCGACGATGACAGCGCGGTGACCCCGGAACTGATCTCGGCGGCCATGGCCACTGACGAGAAGCAGCTGGCGCTGCGCGCGGGTGCGCTGCTGGCGCCGCGGCTGACCCGCCGCGATCCGGCCGCCGCGCGGACCATCGATCTCGGCCCGGGTGCGGTGCTGATCACCGGTGGCACCGGCGGGCTGGGCGCGCTGGTGGCGCGGCATCTGGCCGGCAGGCACGGGGTGCGCGAACTGGTGCTGGTGTCGCGGCGCGGTGAGCGGGCCGAGGGTGTCGCCGAACTGGTAGCCGAACTGGCCGAACTCGGGGCCCGGACCCGGGTGGCGGCCTGTGATGTGAGCGATCGCGCCGCCGTGGCAGCGCTGCTCGACGACATCTCCGACGGCCCCGCGCCGACCGCGGTCATCCACGCCGCCGGCGTGCTGGCCGACGGCACCGTCGACACCCTCACCGCCGAGCAGGTCGACCGGGTGCTCGCACCGAAAGTCGATGCGGCACTGCATCTGCACGAGCTGACCTCCGATCTTTCGGCGTTCGTCCTGTTCTCCTCCGTTGCCGCGGTGGTCGGATCGTCGGGACAAGGCAACTATGCGGCGGCCAATTCGGTACTGGACGCATTGGCGCTCCGCCGCGTCAATGCGGGCCTGCCGGCGGTGTCGGTGGCCTGGGGGCCATGGGGCGGGCGCAGCGGAATGGCGGCCGAGCTGACCGATGCGGACCTGGACCGGTTGTCGCGCATGGGTTCTCGCCCGCTGTCGGAGTCCGACGGTCTCGAATTGTTCGATCTGGCCGGTGGCGCCGGAGCTCCGTTCGTCGCCGCGGTCGACCTGGACACGGCGACATTGGCCGTCGCTGCCGGGTCGGGAATGCTGCCCTCGATGTTGCGGTCGCTGGTGCCGTCCGCGCGCCGCGCGGCCGGAGGTGGCGACCTGGCGCGGCGGCTGGCGTCGCTGGCACCGGATGCTCGCGACGCGGCGGTACTCGAATTCGTCCGTGGTCAGGTCGCCGCAGTGCTGGGATATGCCGCGGCTGATCTGGTCGATATCGAGAAGCCCTTCAGCGCAATGGGTTTCGATTCGCTGGGCGCGGTCGAGTTCCGCAACCGGCTCACCACGACCACCGGCCTGCGGTTGCCGTCCACCCTCGTCTTCGACCACCCCACCACCCGGGCAGTGGCCGCCTTCATCGGGTCCCGGATGGGGGACTCGTCCACGCCGGAGCAGCGCAAGACCACGCGCAGGGTGCGAGCCGACGAGCCGATCGCGATCGTCGGAATGGCGTGCCGCTATCCCGGCGGCGTCGAATCCGCGGACGACCTGTGGGATCTGGTGTTCTCCGGCGCGGACGCCATCAGCGAGTTTCCGCCGGATCGCGGTTGGGACACGGCCCAGCTGTTCCATCCGGACCCCGACCATCCCGGCACGTCCTACGCCCGTGAGGGCGGCTTCCTGATGAACGCGGCCGAATTCGACGCGGGCTTCTTCGGAATCGGCCCGCGTGAGGCGATCGCGATGGATCCCCAGCAGCGGTTGCTGCTCGAGGTGTCGTGGGAGGCATTGGAACATGCGGGGATCGCCCCGACCTCGTTGCGGGGCAGCGACACCGGTGTCTACACCGGCGTGATGTACCAGGACTACGACGCCCTGACCCGCCTGGGTGGGCCCGAGGTGGAAGGCTATGTCGCCACCGGCGCCGCGAGCAGTGTGGTGTCCGGCCGGGTCGCCTATTCGCTGGGGTTGGAAGGTCCGGCGATGACGGTGGATACGGCGTGCTCGTCATCGCTGGTGGCACTGCATCTGGCGTGCCGGGCTCTGCGCCAGGGAGAAAGCTCCCTCGCGCTGGTGGGCGGTGCCACCGTGATGGCCACTCCGACGGTGTTCGTGGAGTTCTCCCGGCAGCGCGGTCTGGCTCCCGATGGCCGGTCCAAAGCGTTCTCGGCGGCCGCCGATGGTGTGGCCTGGTCGGAGGGCGCGGGCGTGCTGGTGCTGGAACGACTGTCGGATGCGCGGCGGCTGGGACACAACATCCTCGCGGTGGTCCGTGGCAGCGCTGTCAATCAGGACGGCGCGAGCAATGGCCTGACAGCGCCGCGCGGTCCCTCGCAGGAGCGCGTGATCGCGGCGGCGCTGGCCGATGCCGGCGTGCGTGCGCAGGACGTGGACGTGGTGGAGGCGCACGGGACGGGGACGGCATTGGGCGACCCCATCGAGGCACAGGCATTGATCGCCGCCTACGGACAGGAGCGGTCGGACCGGCCGTTGCGTATCGGCGCACTCAAGTCGAATATCGGCCATACACAGGCGGCCGCGGGTGTGGGCGGTGTGATCAAGGTGGTGCAGGCGCTGCGGCATCAGGTGTTGCCGAAGACACTGCATGTGGACGCCTTGTCGCCGCACGTGGATTGGTCGGCTGGGTCGGTGCGGGTGTTGACCGAGCCCGAGCCGTGGCTGACCGGCGACCGGGTGCGGCGTGCGGGCGTCTCGTCGTTCGGGATCAGCGGAACCAACGCACATGTCATTGTCGAGGAAGCGCCGGATGCGCCGTCACCGGCCGGCGTATCGGAGCACGGCGGTGATCCCGATGTGCGGCAAAGCCCTTCCGTCGCCGATGTTTTCGTGGTGCCGCTGATGCTGTCGGCGAAGTCGGAGCAGGGACTGCGGGGACAGGCGGACCGGTTGCGGACATGGTTGGCCGACCGCCCGGATATCGATCTGTGGTCGGTAGCACGCTCGTTGGTGGACACGCGCGCACGGCTGGACCGGCGGGGCGCCGTCGTCGGGCGCGATCGGGAGGAGTTGCTCGCGGGACTGGCCGCGCTGGCATCGGGTTCGCCGCTGCCGGGGGTGGTCGACGGCATGGCGGGTTCGGGGAGAACCGCATTCCTGTTCACCGGTCAGGGAGCGCAGCGGACAGGGATGGGTTCGGGCCTGTATCAGGCGTTTCCGATGTTCGCGGCCGCGCTGGACGAGGTGTGCGCCGAGTTCGACAGCCGGCTCGGTGGGTCGCTGAAGGACGTCATGTTCGCCGATCCGGGGCAGATGCTGGATCGGACGGAGTTCACCCAACCGGCGTTGTTCGCGTTCGAGGTGGCCATGTTCCGGCTGCTGGAATCGTTCGACCTGTCGCCGGATGTCGTTGCGGGACATTCGATCGGTGAACTGGCGGCGGCGTTCGTGGCGGGCGTGTGGTCGCTCGAGGACGCGTGCGCGCTGGTGGCGGGGCGGGGCCGGTTGATGGGGGCGTTGCCGGCCGACGGGGCGATGCTGGCGGTGGCTGTGCCGGAGGACGAGGCGATGCGCGTGCTCGGCGAATTCGGCGACCACGTGTCGCTGGCGGCCGTGAATGGTCCGGAATCGGTGGTGCTGTCAGGGGACGCGGATGTGATCGACGAGATCGCGCGACGGCTGTCGGAAGAGAGGAGAAAGACCACGCGGTTGCGGGTCTCGCATGCGTTCCATTCGGCGTTGATGGAGCCCATGCTGGACGAATTCCGTGCTGTGGCACAGGGTTTGACGTATCGGGAGCCGTTGTTGCCGATCGTGTCGAATGTGTCGGGCACGCAGGTGAGTGCGCAGGTGTGCGATCCGGAGTACTGGGTCGCGCAGGTTCGTGGTTGCGTGCGATTCGCTCCCGGTGTGGACACCCTGGTCGGTGCCGGTGTGCGCAGGTTCGTGGAGGTCGGCCCGGACGCGGTGCTCGTTGCGATGACCGCCGAGTGTTTGGCCGAGCATCCGCGAGCGGAGACGAAGTCGATGCTGGTGGCGGCGTCGTCGCGTCGGACGATCGACGAGACGGTCGGGTTCGTCACCCTCCTCGCGCAAGCGCACGCGGCGGGGCTGGAGCCGGATATGCCGCTGGTGTTCGCCGGGCGTGGCATGGATCGGGTGGCATTGCCGACCTACGCGTTCCAGCATCGGCGCTATTGGGTGCAGCCACAGGCAGGAGTCGTGACCGGAACATTCGGGCATCCGCTGTTGGCGAATGCGGTGCCGGTAGCGGGCAGGGACGAGTGGTTGTTCACCGGGCGGTTGTCGCTGCGGACGCATCCGTGGATCGCCGACCACGCGGTATTCGGTTCGGTGTTGTTGCCCGGGACGGCGTTCGCGGAATTGGCGTTGAGCGCGGGCGTACGACTGCGGGTGGACGTCATCGAGGAACTGCTACTCGAATCCCCACTGGTACTGGGCGACGGCATCGAGGTCGATCTGCAGTTGAGTGTCGCCGCACCCGATGAGGAGGGACGGCGCGCCTTCGCGATCTACTCCCGCCCCGCCGCCGAGGCGGACTCGGCCGCGGAGCATCCGTGGGTGCTGCACGCGAGGGGTGTGCTGACCGCTGCCGCCGGCGTCGCCCCGGTGTGGGACGAGCGGAGCTGGCCCCCGGCCGGTGCGGTGCCGTCGAGCGATGCGTCCTTCTACGATCGATTGGCGCAGCGCGGTTTCGAGTACGGCCCGGTATTCCAGGGTGTGACCGCGGTGTGGACTCGCGGCGAGCAGACCTTCGCCGAAGTCTCTCTCGACGACTCGGTGAGCGGTTCGGCCTCGGCGTTCGCCGTGCATCCGGCACTGCTCGACGCCTGTCTGCACGTGGCGATCGACGGCCTGTCCGACGACCTGGCCGCCGGGCAGGTGCCGTTGCCGTTCTCGTTCGCGGGAGTGCGGCTGTGGCGTTCCGGTGCCGGGGCGGTGCGTGTGCGGGTGGTCCGCGACGGCAGCGGGCAGATCGGAATGGTCGTCGTCGACGACACCGGTTCGGTCGTGCTGACAATCGATGCCGTGACCGCGCGGCCGGTCGATGTCCGGGCCTTGACCGTGAGCTCGGCTCGCCGTGCGGCGCCGCTGCACCTGCGATGGGTTCGCGCGGATCGGGCTGCCGCCACCACCGCCGCCGTCATGGCTACAGTCGGGTCGGCGAGGGTGTCCGGGATCGACCGGCATTATCGTGACATCGCGGAATTGGCGGCGGCCGAGGAGGTTCCGGATCTGGTCGTCTACTCGCTCGCCGACGGGGTCGCTACCGCGTCCTCCGGCGCACGTGCCGCCGAGGTGCGGGCTTCGGTTCACACGGTCTGGACGATGCTGCGGTCGTGGTTGTCGAACGAGCGGCTGGCCGATGCTCGTCTGGTGGTGGTGACCCGTGGTGCGACGGCCGTGGCGGACGAGCCGGTCGATCTGGCCGCCGCCGCGGTGGCAGGCATGGTCCGCACCGCACAGTCCGAACATCCCGGTCGGATCGCGCTACTCGATCACGACGGCATGGTGGACGCCGATGTCGTGCGCACTGCCGTCGAATCGGATCGGGGACAGACAACGGTCCGCGACTCGCAGATGTTCGTACCGCGACTGTCCGGCGGTGCGGTCACCGACGAACCGCAGTCGCTCGACCGGGGTCCGATGTTCGGGCACGGCACGGTATTGATCACCGGCGGCACCAGTGGTCTGGGTGCGGTCCTGGCCAGGCATCTGGTGGTGACGCACGGTGTCGAGCACCTGCTGCTGGTGTCGCGCCGGGGTGAAGCGGCCCCGGGCGTCGCGGACCTGGTGGCCGAATTGACCGCCCTGGGAGCCGAAACGCGTGTTGCCGCATGCGATGTCGGTGATCGCGCCGATGTCGCTGCGGTGCTCGATTCGATCGCGCCCGAACATCGATTGACGGCGGTGATTCATTCCGCGGGTGTGGTCGACGACGCCACGCTCGAGAAACTGACCGCCGGGCAGATCGACCGTGTACTCGCGCCCAAGGTCGACGGTGCCCTGCACCTGGACGAGCTGACCCGGGGACACGACCTGTCGGCCTTCATCATGTTCTCCTCCGTCGCATCGACATTCGGTGCACCCGGACAGGGCAACTACGCGGCGGCGAACTCGTTCCTCGACGGACTCGCACTCGCCCGCCGCGCCCAGAGGCTGCCCGCGCTCTCGCTGGCGTGGGGACCGTGGAACCAAGACGTCGGTATGACCGGCGCGATGGACCGAGCCGCGCTGACGCGGTGGGAACGACTGGGCATCAAGGTGCTCGGCATCGACGACGGGACCGCACTGTTCGACGCCGCGATCGCCTCGAACGAACCGGTGGCCGCCTGTGTCGAATTCGACAGGGCGGCACTGGCGGCGCAAGCCCGGACCGGGCTGTTGCCCGAAGTGCTCGAGAGCCTGGTACCCGCTCGAGCGCGTCGAGTGCCGGGCGGCAGCACCGGCCGGTTCGCCGCACGGGTGGCCGCCGCGCCGGAGGATCAGCGAGATGAGCTGATACTCGAATTCGTGCGGGAACTCGCCGCGGCGGTTCTGGGACATCCGTCGGCCGCGGCCGTCGATCCCGAAATCCCGTTCAACGAACTGGGATTCGATTCGCTCGGGGGTATCGAGCTGCGGAACCGGCTCGCCGAGGAGACAGCGATGAAACTACCGTCGACCCTGGTGTTCGATTACCCAACCGCCGCCGCGGTAGCGAAGCTGCTGGGGTCGCGGTGGGCGGCCACATCGACCACATCGGCGGTCGACGACCAGATCGACTCGCTGCAATCGCTGTTCGCGACCATAACGTCGGATCGGGACAAGGCACGTCTGGCCGAGCGGATCCGCTCGCTGCTGGCCGAAGCACTCCACGACGGCGAATCCTCGGCCGGAAGCGATCGCGCCGCCGTCGAGGCGGCCAGTGCCGACGAACTCTTCGCACTCATCGACCAGCAGATTTCGACTCAGTGAGGAATGCCGTGACACGTAATGAGGTGACCGCATCCGCCGATCACGACGCAACGTCCCGTGGTCGGTGGTGGATCCTGGCCGTGGTGTGCATCGGCCCGATGATGGCTTTCGTCAATGTCTCCTCCACCCTCGGAGGGCTCGCCACCATCCAGGCCGATCTGCACCCCTCGTCGTCGATGGCCGTCTGGGTCGCCAGTGCCTACAGCCTGGTCGTGGCCAGTCTGGTGCTCGGCAGCGGGACCATCGGGGATCTCATCGGCCGGCGGCTGATCTTCGCCACCGGCGCGGCCGTCTTCGCGGCGGGCAGTGCTGTGGCATTCGCCGCGCACAACACGGTCGTATTGATTGCCGCCCAGGCCATCATGGGAATCGGCGGCGCGATGGTGTTGCCCACCAGCCTGGCCATCATCAGCCACACCTTCACCGATATGCGCGAACGCACCGAGGCCGTTAGTATCTGGGCCGGAAGTTCCGGAATCGGCCTGGCGATCGGTCCGCTGGGAGCGGGGGTGCTGGCGGGTGCGTTCTCCTGGCATGCGATCTACCTGATCAATGTCGTACTGGGTGTGGTTGCCCTTCTCGGCGCGGTGACACTGATTCGTGAGAGCAGACTCCCCACCCGGGCACTCGATCCCGTCGGGATGGTGCTGGGCACCCTCGCCATCGCGGCACTGACCTATGCGGTGATCGAAGGCGGCTCACTGGGATACACCGAGGTCCGCATCCTGTGTGCCTACGCTGTGCTGGCCGTGTCACTGGTGGCGTTCATCCGGTACGAAGCCCGCCATCCCGATCCCATGCTGGACGTGAAGCTCTTCCGGTCCGGATCCTTCAGCGCCGTGATGGGTACGGCCGCGGTCACCCTGCTGGGATTCACCGGCACCGCGCTGGTCACCGTGCTCTACCTGCAGCACGTGCAGGGAACCACGGTCCTCGCCGCCGCCGTGCGGCTCCTGGTGATGTTCGGCCCCTTCGTCCTCATCAGCGCCGTCGCCGCCCGTATCGTGCATCGCATCGGGTTCACGACGATGCTCACACTCGGCCTCGTCGTCATGGCCGCCGGCATCTTCGCGCTCCTCGCCAGTCCACCCGGTACCGGGTTCGGACGGATTTGGCCCGGACTACTGCTCGCCGGTATCGGCAGCGGCATGCTCATCGCACCCGCTACCGCGGCGGCGGTCAACAGCGTCGCACCACACCAGGCAGGTATGGCCAGCGCCACGGTCAACTTGTTCCGTCAGGTCGGCAATGTACTGGGTGCCAGCGTTCTGGGCACCATCCTGACGACGCGGTTCGCCGACAACCTCCGCGACGAACTCCGTGCTGCCGACCTGCCTCGGCCGCTCACCGACGCCGTCGTGTCCGCCGCCGCAGCGGGCGAGCACAGCTCTGCCCTCCCGCCCGCCGTCGCCGGACCGGTCCGCAACGCCATCCAGCACGCGTTCACCGACGCCACCCATCTCGCCCTCACCGTCGCCGGCGTCGTGCTGCTGATCACCGCGGTCCCGGTCGCGATATTCGTCCGCCGGCAACCCGGCACATTCGAGACCGCCACGGCCCCAACGACTTCGGAACTCGACACCGCATAGGACGGACGTGCCGGTCGACCGGGCGTCACTGGTCGGATGTGCTCACCGGAAGCGGGTCGGTCCAATACACCACGTGGCCCCACAATTGCCACAGGGCCTCGACGGCGGCCTCGTCGGTGAGCTCGATGTGAGGACTGTCGTTCTGGTACTGCCAGGTGAGGCAGAACTGTTCGATCATGGCGGTCAATGCCGATGCGGCGATCTCGGGATCGAGCCCGGGACAGTAGCCCGCGGCCTGGGCCGCGCGGATATCGCGAGCGATGAGCGTATTTGCGCTGCTGTGGATTTCGCGCCAGCGCGCCGCGAACGCGGGGTCGATCATGGCCGCCTGGCTGATACCGATGACCTCGGCCAGATGTTCGCGGTAGTGCAGTATCGCTCGAGCGCGCGTTCACTCGCCTCGACGAGTATCTGGATACGGCGGCCAGTGCGGACGTGCGCAAATACCGTCCCGAGAATCTCGCCAACGCGCTGCCTTCGGGCCCTATCGGCCGGTCGCCTCACGCAGCTCGGGTGTCGACGCCTCGACGAAGTCCTCGGCGGTGCACAACGGCCATACCTCACGACACCGTTGCGGATCGGGGGGCCGCGGACCCACCGTGCGCGGACGGTCTCAACCCTGATTCACCCCTAAGTCGAACGGCAAGCCGCGGTTTCGACATCGACATCGAGAAATGTCTCCGCCCGGGATCTTCGGTAGGTTATAGATGTCGAGTGCGCGTTATGACGGGGATCGCTGACCGGCGGGCTTGCCATGGGTGGTAAATACCAGCATTGCGCAGGGACGCGAAGTGCGAAATCTTCAGCCTTGGACATTCCAAATCCTGACGACGAACCGATCCAGGCGATTTTGGGGGGAACTGTTCGTGAACTGCTCGCGGTCGAGGTCGCGCGTTGGCGCCTCCGGGGTTTCGGCGCTTTTGTCGTTCCTGGAACATGGAGAGCGCCGTGACGCAGGCCGAGGATGAGGATCTCGAGGGGTTGGTCGATCGAATCGCGGATGGGCTGCGTGAGGTAGCCCCGCCCGGGTGGCAGCGGCTGGAGGCGTGGTTCGCGATGACCGTGGTCGCCGAATCGGCGCTGCTGGTGGTCGACGACGGTATCCGGTCGTTCCGGTGCCCCGTACCAGATGCGGTGTGGGCTGCGGTGCGCCGGCATCGGCAGGTGTCGGCAAGGGCCGAGGGCGGCCCGTGGTGGCGGTTGCTGGTGCGCATCGACGCGGACCGTGTCGAGGCTGCTGCTGATCACGGTGCCGTGCCGTTCCCCGGCGAGCAATTGTTCGCACCGGAGGCCTATCTCGCCGACTTGGAACGCTATCCGCGGGATCGGCTGCCGGTGTGGCTGGCGGCCTACCTCGGGCGCGGCGAACGTCGGACTCGGCCGCCGCGCGCCGCCGCCGACGCGACGCGGGCGGACCAGCGTGCGGGTCTGCGGGCGGTGGCCGTGGATAACGAACTGCCGGAGCTGGCCGTGTTGTGGGCCCGGTGGGCGGTGCTGGCGGCAGCCTTCGTGGCGGTCGGGTCGGGGCAGGGGCCGCGGATCGGTCCGTCGGTGGGCATCTTCGAAGGCGCCGGACGTAGCGGTTCGACGTTGACGCTATTACCCGGTGACCGGGCCGTGCTATCGGGTGGTGTGTGGGATGCGTCGGTTCTGGACGCCGCGTACAACGCGGGTGCGGCAATGCCGGAATTGTTTGCGGGAGCACCGGATTGGGTGGCCGACCCGGTACTCAATCCGCGGGCGGCAGCCGGTTTGCTGTCGTTTTGTTACTGGTGGGAGGCCGGCCAGTGGTACCGGGGTGAGTCCGCGCCGATACCGGAGTGCGCGCCGGCGCTGCCCGCAGTGTGGACGGTCGGCACCGTGGCGGATGTCGTCAGCACCCTGCTGGACGACCAGTCGGGTGGTGGTACGTCGGGCGTGGCCGAGCTATTGGTGTCGGCTGCGCAGGCCGGCGCCGTGACTCGCGAGGCGATCGTGCAGGTCTTCGGGGTCGGCGACGGCACCGACATCGATGGTGCGATGTTCCAGTTCATGCTCGCGGATCTGGACGCGAACCACACCGAAGGGATCGGCGAAGCGGATGCGCTCGACCTCGTCCGTGATCACATCCGACGACAGGGGTATGACACTACGGGTTACCCGCTGTCGACGCTGCGGGCCGATCGCATAAGTGTGGGCTGGATGGTACGTTCGCCGGTGCCGGACGGCGAAATTGCTTTGGACCGTGCGGTTTTCTATGTCGCCGACGATGGCGTTGTGGAGCGCTCGACGACGTCGGTGCCGTTGTCGGTGTTCGTCCCCGGTTTCGAGCGACGGTTCCGGCTGCGCGGCAACGGCCGAGCCTCCTCGGAGGGGGCGCGACGTGAACGATGAAGTTCGGTTGGATCCGGACCACTTGCGAAATCGGGGAGCGCGGCTGGCCGAACTCGGGGACCGCGTGGGGCAAACCTATGCGGGACTGCGCGATTCCCTGGCGCACGCCGAAGGCAGTTGGGGCGATGACAATCTGGGTGTCGCGTTCGCCAGGGAGTTCAAGCCGCATGCCGACCAGTTGCTGGCCAATCTTCGGGCGATGGAGGAGAGCCTGCACAGCACGGCCGCCGGAATGGTGGACGCCGCAAGCCAATTCGAAGTCCAGGACAGGTTCGGCGCCAGCCGGGTCGGCACTACTGCCGACGACCTGGACCCGATCGGCGAGCCGCCGCCGCCCTGGCCGGATGGCAGCGCGAACACGTCCTCACCCGCGGGCACACAGCCGCCCGTGACGTCCGATCCCGCGGCGACCTTTCCGGCAGCGGGTCCTCCGGTGTATCCCACGGACCGGGCTGACCCCACCGAACGATCCATCCCCGGCGGGTCGCGGACACCGGACGCGTCCGCGGGCCGCTCCACGCCGGAGAGCGGTCCGCAGCGGGATCCTTCAGATCGGGCAGTGGGCCGAGAGGTGGAGCGGGGATCAGACGCACCGGGCAGTGGTAACTCCAAGCCTGCCGGAGACTCCGGTCGCCGTCCTCCGGCCGCGGCGGTGTTCCCGCCGGCCGCCGCAGTGTCATCACCGGCCGTGGTGCCCCCGGCCGCTACCCGGGCTTCACCCAGTGCCGCAGCCGGGCGGCCGGCAGGGGCGAGCCCACCGGGTAGTGCGGGACAGCGAGATACGCCGTGGTCCGGGCAGCCGCCCAAAACGGCCGGACCACCCGCCGGTGCCGCGCCGAGACCCCCTGGTCCTCGGTTGCCCTCCTCGCCGCGGACGCAGAAGCCCGCCGATGAATTGCCGCGCGATCGGCGGGGCTCCGGCGCGCGCCCGGTTACCGACCCAGTGGTCGGCTGGCTGGCGCGGACGCTGGCCGAGAACCACGACGTGCGGGTGACCGGATTCGATACCCCAGGCTTGCAGGTGCCGGTTATACGAGAATTCGTGGCCGCAGTGGACCAGGTACTCACCGACTACCCAGTTATCGATCTCGATGTCGTCGCGGTGGCGGAGCTCGATGTCGAAGCGGGGCCGGTGTGTTGGCGTCTCGAACCGCGCGATACACGGGGCACGGGCGCCGGCCGGTCGATCACCCTCGACCAGCGGACCGCGCAGGAGCCGACGCGAGCGACCGGATCGGCGGAGTCCGACACCGAATCGGTGGAGCTGGAAATTTATCAGGCGACGCTGCGCGAATTCGGCCGGGCACTCGACTTCGCCGGTGGCGGTATCGCACGCAGGCGGGCACAGCGCGTCCTGATCGCCGAGTACCTGTGTCTGGAGGCTGGACGCAACAGCACACTCGCCGAGGTAGTGAGCGGTTACCGGCGCTGGCGTGCCGAGTTGACCGGGGACGCCGCGGACGCACGTGGGTTCGACGTGAGCAGGGCCCTCGGCGCCGCGTTCACCGATGTCGTGCTGCGTGGAGACGAGGCGAGTCTCCAGGCGCGAGCACTGCACGCGGTGCTGGTCGACGCGACGTCGCGGTAGGCGGTGCCGGTGGACGGTTCGTGGGCGCTGAACCCGGTCGTTGAACTGCGCAAGTTGTTCGAGGATTTGCCCACCGTGGTGCGGCGCCCGATCGAACTGGTGGTCTTCGGGGGAGACCTGCCGCGCGCCGACGTGTCCGGGATGCGGTGGATGGCCGCGGAGCTGCGGGCCAAGGCCGCCGCCATGAACGGTCACGCGCAGGACGCGGAAGAACTACTGGCGCAAGAGGATTCGCTCGGCGCGCTGGGTGACCGAGTGCGCGAGGTATTGCATCTGCAACACGAGGGCGCGGCGAGGCTGCGGGAGGAAGCGCTGGCTTTGGCCGATCAAGCGCACGCGGCCGCCAACGATGCGGAGAAGACGCTGTGCGTGATGTTCGTGTTCGGCATCGAACTCGCCTGGCGCATCATCAAAATGCTGTCGACGGCGGCCGCGGCCGGCCCGGCCGGAGAGGTTGCCGCGGCTCCCGTGGTGGATTCGATGCTGATCGAGGGCCGAGGCAAGGTCGCGCTGATGCGCGCGGGCCTGGAGCAGGCCTACAAGGTGGGCGCGGCGAAGACGGCGGCCCGCCTCTCGGCGTTGGGGCCGTACCGGTTGGCGCTCGCGGTCGGCAAGGCCGCCGCGCTGCCCGCGGGTGCGGATCTCGGGGTTCAGCTGATGCAGGTCTTGTCCGGCGACCGGAACACGATTGTCAAGGGCCCGAGCGGGGAGAACCCGACGGGTATCGACGTGAATTCGATCGAAGCCGCAGGAGTGTCGGGCGCCGGTGGCGCGGTGGGCGGCATGTTGGCGCCCAAGGTCTTTCCCCGTCTGGAGACCAACCGCGCGGTGCTCGGGCTGGTGCAGGGGGTTGCGGGCGCGGTGTCCGGTCTGGGTGCGGCGGCGTTGATCACGGGCTGGCCGGAAAACTTCGAAGATGTTCTGGCGTCGCTGCTCAGTGGCGGATTCGCCGGAGTAGTGGATGTCCACGGTGGCGCCCACTCGGATCTCGGTTCTCCGACCGGGGAAGTGGTCGACGGCAGCGGGGCCTACGTCGCTCCGGATCCTTCCACGGTGAGTCTCAGCAAGGATGCCGTGATGCGGCTGGCGGGGGCTCCCCCGGGTACGAAATCGCTGACGCCTCCTCCGTCTGTCCCGGTGGACAGCAATGGCGGAACGACCCCGGATCCCGCGAACTCGGCCGCGCCCGGCCATGCCACGGCCACCGGAGCATCGCAGCCGGGAGGGAACCCGATTTCATCGGGGCCGACGGGAGCGACGGGTGATGGACAGCACGAGCCGGACGAGTCCGGAGACCTGGCGCGGCGCCTCGCCGATTCGGCATCGGGTGCGCAGGCGCCGGCCCCGGATGAAGACGCGAACGATCAGGCGAGTGCGGACAGACAACCGGGCGAGCCCAATTCGCCTGCGCGGCAAGGCGACCGCGCGACGGCAGACCGTGCCGGCGATCGAGAGCCCGGTGTAGACCTTCCCGCCGGTGCTGATGAGCCCGCTGGTGGCGGTTCGCAGGCCGGTGAGGGTGTGCAGGGCGGTAATGGCACTGCACAGACCAGTGATCCTGCGCACGCCGGGGCTGGCGCGCAGGATGGTGCTGGCGCGCATGGCGGTGGGGCACAGGCTGGTGGCGCCGGCGATGCGCAAACCGGGAACGGCGGGCAGGCCGGTAGTGGCGACGGTGCACAAGCTGGCAATGGGCCGGCCGGTGGTGGGGTTCACGGTGCTGGCGGTGGTGGCAATGCGCAGTCCGGTGATGGTACGCAGGGTTGGGGTTTGGCTTCCGGTGTGGTCCTGTCGAGCGCGGGCGGCGACCACTCCGGTTCGGAACCGCAGCAATCGGCAGATCACGGCGCGGACGACGCGCATGCGGTCGGTGGCGTCCGGAGCGCCCGGGCTCCGGACGGCGACGGCCCGACTGGACACGAGCCGGCGGTCGCGCGGCCGGGGCGTGGGTCGGCGAAGGTCGATCTGCCGGTGGAGGTGGGTGATGCGTCCGGCCGCCACGGTGCGGGTGGTGAGGGACCGGCCCGGGTCGCGGCACCGAAGCAGGCGGACATACCGCCGGCGCACGAGCCGCCGTCTGTGGAGCACGCCGAGGATGCGGTGCCCGCTGACGCGCCTCCGTCCGGGTCCGACGGATCCCACCGCCCGGTGGAGGAGCTGGCACAGGAGCTGGTGGGGTTGCCGTCAGCGGATCCGGCGACGAAGCGGGACCTAACCGCCGAGCAGCAGACGCAGTTCAAGGCTGCGGCGAAGAAGGCGCTGGCGTTGTATCGGCTGCGGCAGGAGGAGTTGGCCGGTGAGTCGTGGGGGCAGCGCAGGCACGCGATGGAGCATGGCGATCGGGTGGAGTCGCTGCTGCGGTACATCGACGCGGTGCGTGAGGGGACCGGGAAGACGCCACGGTGGAATCAGATCAAGGCGTTCCTGCTCGGCGAGCACGGGTTCATGCGTCAGATGGGTACGGGGCAGGGCAAGTCCATGGTCGGTGCGCTGGATACGTTGGGGCAGTTGTCGCGCGGGGAGCCGGTGGAGCTGGCGAACGGCAAGTCGGTGCGGGTGCATCATGTGATCACCACGACCGAGGTGCTGGCCAACGAGGGGGTCCGGGAATTCGCGCCGATGCTGCGCAGTCTCGGGTACGAGGTCGCGCGCTGGGATCCGCACAATCCTCCGGGCGAGGCAGAACACCCAACCGTGTACTACATGACCTACGACGAGCGCGCGACCGCCGAGCTGTTCGACCGGCCGCCGCCGGGAAAGACCGCGACCATCGATGAGGCGGACGCGGTGCTGGTGCACAACCAAACGGTGCATTACCAGTCCGAGGGGCAGCGGGAAATCGCCTCAGAGGTGGAGGCCGCCGGGGTGTACCGGGTGCGGGACTTCTTGAAGGCCGTCTTGCGCAGCAGAATCACGGCGGCGAAGGACTTGTCGGTCCATCTCGAAGAGGCACTCCACGATGGGCCGTTGACGGCAGCGGAGGCAGGGGCGGTACGGGCGCTGTCGCCGGAGGAGATCGGGGCGGCACGAACGCTCACGGCGCGGTCGCTGCGCGAGCAACCCGAGCAGTGCCTCGACACGGCGAGCCGATTGTGGCAAAGCTATGCCGGGCGGAAATTCACCGCCGAGGAAACCGAGATGGCCCGCGCTTTCCTGGACGTCAGGGCGGGCAGGTTGAAACTGAATCGGGATTTCCAGATCTTCGGAAAGGATTTCGAGAAAAAGGTACAGATTCTCGATGAGTACGGGAAGCCGCGCAGCGATCCGAAGATCGGCACCGAGAGCCGGTGGTTCGGAGGCCGCCACAAAATGGTGGAGGCAATGTTCGGTGCCCCGGTGTATTCCGATGGGACGGAATCGAAACAGGTCACCGTGGAGGACGTCCTCGGCGGGTACGAACAGTTGCATCTGATGTCGGGCACGCTGGAGCGGAGCGCGGCGGAGATCAAGGAGAATTTTCCGGTCCACGGTGGTTTGGCGAAGGTGGAGGACTTCGGCCGGTCGAAACTGGTGGGGGAGCACGATCGGATATTCCTCACCGAGCCGGAGAAATTGCGGGACGCGGTGAGCCGGGTGCAGCAGTTGCAGGCCGAGGGACGGCCGGTACTGGTGATCTGCCCGTTCAACGATCTGGCTCGGAAATTCTCGCTGATGCTCACCAAGGCGGACGTGGAACACAATGCGATCGACGCCCGGTGGTTCGCCGAGCACCGCGACAACAATGCCGCCGAGGAAAACCTGCTGTCGGTCAAGGACACCGCGGGGGTTCGGGGCGCGGTGACCGTCGGCACGGGCATGCTGGGCCGAGGTTTCGACGTGTCGATCAGCGACGAGGTCAATCAGCTGGGCGGAGTGCACGCGCACATGCTGGGTCGTTCGCCGACCAATCCGGACGAAGACCATCAGCGGTCGGCGCGCGCCGGCCGCAACGGCCGCAACGGCAGCTTCTGTTTCAACGTCGCCGCGTCCGACCGCCTCTACAGCGAGGCGCAGCATCACGGTGCGCGGGTCGCAATTACCCACTATCGCGCGGCGGTGGCCAAACACGCCGAGGCCACCGCCGAATACACCGAAGTCGCCCGTCAGCTGGGCAATACAGATGCGGTTCAACCGGGCGTGCAGGTGGCGCGGACCAAGGTCGCGGCCACCGCGGCCGATGTCGCCGCGGCCGAACGGGAGATGCGCAGCCTGACGTCCCCTCTGCAGAACGACGCGGCCGACCGCACGTATCTGCAGCGTGCGATGCGCCGCGCCAACCAGGCCCACGCGCCCCCGTCCGCAGGAGATGCCGCATCATCGCCCCAGACCACCCTCGCTGCGGGCCTCCACCACACCGGGCCGGACACTGCCCGTACTGCGGCGGGTTTCGGCCAGGCCAGAGCAGACACTGGCCAGACCAGTTCGGACGCCGGCCACGCCGGGGCGGATATGGACCGCGCCGCGATGGAGGCCGTGCACGCCGGGCCTGACGCCGTCCAACCGCACCTGCGCGGGGACCGGTTCGCGCGGCTGGCCGGCTGGCTGGGGGTCCCCGCATCGGTCCAGGCGGCCGCGGCCGTGTTCGACACCGACGATGACGACGACCCGTTGAGCCGACTGCTGGAACGAGCAGGCATCTCCTCCGCTGCCGTGGAAGCGCTGAACCAGCACCTCGACTTCGCCCCGCCCGCCGCGGTGATGCGGGCGGACGCCCTCACCGACGAGCAAGCGCTGAATCATCTGACACCGCAGCGCAACCGGCTGGCCGCCGAACTCGGCTGGGAACCCGCCCAGGTCGCCGGCGCGGAGGGCGTGCGCCAGGTCGGCACCGCCCTCGACACGGCCCGCAAAGAGCTGGCGGACCTGCTGGACGTTCCCGAAACCGAGGTGAACGCCGCCACCGCCCGCGACGGGCTCGCCAGCGCGGTTGCCCGCCTGCTCGCCCCCACCGAAACTGTCGACGACCCGGCCGCCGAAGTCCTCGTTTTCGCCGCCTCCACCTACCTGGCCGTCACCGCCCTGCTCGACCTCACCGCCGCCATCCACCAGCGCAGCCCGAAGAGCTGCGTCAACAACGGCGTGACGATGATGCGAGTGCTGTATCCCGACAACGAGCACGCCTACCACATGCCGGATGACATGCCACTGCGGGGCCACGACGCCGAAGCCGCCGAGCGGGCCTTCGGCGGTGCCTTCCGGGCATTCGGCTCGCTGGACGAGGCCGCCGAATCGCTGAAAGAGTGGCCCGGGGGGAGCCAGGCGCTGGTCTACAAGTGGATGAACAACGGGGCAGTCGAAAGCCACCTGGTGCTGCTGGTCAACGACAGTGACCGGGCAGATGCCCCGAAACTGGTTGTCCTGGACATAGCGGCCGCCCCCGGAGAAGCTCCTCTCACTCCCGCCGATCTGGCTGAACCCCGCGCGCTGCTGAACAAAGCCGTCCCGTTGCAGCAGTGGCAGCGCGAACAGCAGCCGTTCATCGACCAGCTCGACGAGGCGGACCGGGACATCTTCGCAATCGAATTCGACAGTACGGGCGAACCCCTCGCCCGCCCGTCCACGACGCAACGCCCGGTCGTCTCCTCTCAGGGCCCCGGTTTGTCCTCGCCATCGCTGTGGTCGAGCCGTGCGCCACCTCTTCGACGGGGCCGGTTCGCACTGGCAGGCCATCGCGCGCCGGGTGACGGTGGGGCTCCGGAGAGTATCCGCGCGAACACTCCCACCCCCGAAATCCAGCGGGGGCCCGAGGCCGTGTCGCGGTCGGGGCGACACGTCGTTCCCAACAGCAGCCGACCACCATCGGATCCGGGTGTCCGCTCCGACGCAGACGTCGGCGGGCTTGTCGGGCAGCGCTTTCCCGGTATCCGGTCGCCGGATGCCGGTGTGCTGGCGAGGCATGTCGATGCGGTAGGTGTCGAGCGGTTCCTGGCGGTCAAGGATGTCTCCGCCAGGGGTGGGCCGAGCTTGTGGCGACTGCCGTCCGCGCGCGAGGCGGCGGCGTTGAATGTGCAGGCCACGACTGTGTCCCACAGCACCGAAGCCGGCATCGCCGTTGTCGAGGCGTCCGAGCGGACGGGTGCGGGTGCCGACAGGGGCGAGCTCACCGACGCCCAGTGGCTGACCCACGGTGAGCTGGACGTTCGAATCACCAACCGGCAGGTGCACGGCGAGTTCGCGCAGAGCTTTTCCGCCGGTCTGGAGGCGCTCGATCGGGTGCCTGCGCCGGCGGGCGCCGCGGCAGAAGTCGCGCGGCTGGGATCCCGCCTCTCTTTGAGTAACGATGACGTCGAACGGCTGACCCGTCGGATGGTCAGGCGACCAGCCGACGACCAGGATAAGATCGTCGGTTATCTTCGCGACCTCGCCGATAGCTTCGAGATCAACAAGATGACGGCCGAGGTCTACGCCGACGATGGGTACCGCGACCGGCTCGACAATTGTCTCCGCATGCAGCAGGTTCGGATCGCTCTCGCCGCTCATCCCGATATCGTGGACGCGATTCTGACTCCGATGTCGGAAGTCATCCTGTTCGAAATCGTGCACAGCCCGCACTGGACCGGTGCCACCATCGGAAACGCTATCGAATTCCTGGTCAGACCTCAGATCGCCGCCGCGCTGCGAAAGATACATCGAAGCAATTCTCACTTCGCGCCGTATGTCGCACGAAGGATGTCGAAACCGATTGCGACCGATCTCGACCGCGTCGGTTGGGAGCTGCGCCGGATTGCGGAGATACCGGCCGACACTGTGGATTCACGTTTGCTCGATGGGTTCGGCAGATATGTGTCGCCGACTCAGCTCGCTGACATCCACCAGCTGATTGCGGGCGGCTCGTCAAGTGGTGACCAAGTGACCGTCCAAGACCGAGCCTGGGAATTCCTGCTCACTCTCGAGGATTTCTCCCCGGGTGGGGCCCGGCAGAAGTTCGCGGACCTGTTCCTCGAGGCGGGCCAAATCGCGAATATCCCGAAATATGTGAGTTCGGAGGTGACCTTCACCGCGCAGCGGCTGCGCGACGTGGAAGACATCTACCTCGGCGGGCCGCACGGCGGCGATTTCACCCACTACGTGGAGAAGGTCGGTGAGCAACTTCCCAGCCAGCGCCCGCCGACGATACGCACCGCGATGGAGTTCGTCCGCGAGGTGACGCCGGAGTTCGCCCGATGCCTTCGCGATCTGCTGGCAGACGGCGCTCACGGAGCCGAGCGACAGGCGCTCGGCTTGCGGCACACGGGTGACGCGGGCTTCCGCGAGTTGAAGGAGATCGCGCGCTCCTTCGTCACCGAAGTGAAGAGCGCGGTCATATCGGCCGAAAGCCTCGCGAAGGTGCAGTCTTCGGAATTCCTCGCCCGGTTGCTGACCGACGTCACCCACTACGACACTTCCGGGTGGGGGCCCCGTGGCATCGCGTCTCTACGTGAACTGCTCGGCTACCACAATCGGGCGGCGGCGGAAGGCCGCATCGCACCGATGCCCGCGGAATATCGACCCAGCGGCGTGCTCGAGGTCGCGAAACTGCGGACTCGCGACACCGAGTCCCGTCCGCAATGGACCGAAGATCTACTGACACGCTTCGCCAGATTGTCGGAGAATCTGCAGGACGCACGCTCGGCGCTGACCGGCGTACCGCGGCCGTTCACCTATCTGCTCGGGAAGCTCGGCCGGGGCATCGCCGAGCACATCGAGGCATTGGAGCGTTCCCTCCGCTCGGGAGTACTGGCCGACGGTTCGCCCATGAACGGCATCGCGCGCCGGAATATGGTGGCCCGGTCGCAGGAGCTGAAGGAACTCATCACACCCGAGACCGAAGGCGCGCAGCAATTCCCGGCGCTGCGTTCGCTACGGGATTTCGAACAGAATTTTCAGCAACTGGCACGTATCGGCGAATTGCATGACGACCTGCGGACGATCTGTTTCGCATGGGCGATGCGTCAGCACCCGGAATGGGTCGACAGACTGGGAAATCTCCGGTCCGACGAACCGACTCTGGAGGACGTCAGTCTCGTCCGGGATTTCGTGGAGCACATTACCAACCAGGAGGTTTTCGCACACTATTTCTCGAACCGGAAGGGCGCGAACATATTCCGCAGAATGACCAGTGTCGCGGCGTTGGACGAAGCAATATTGCGCACCCAGGGCGTCGGAGTTTCGAGCGACACCACTCGGCTGCAGTTCGTTCCGACGCGGGGTTCGCTGCTCGAACTTTCCGGGCATATCGCCAGCGCCTGTTGGGCGGGTAAGTATCCGTCGGTTGCCGCGGCCATGCCGAATATGACGGCCGTCATCATGGTCCGGAATCCCGACGACCCTGGCCGCACCGCGCTGGCCGGGGCCGGTCTCCTTATCGAGACCACCAGCGCAGCCGGTGAACCCATTCTCCTGGTACGCGGTCTCAACCCGTTGGAGACGTATATCAACCACGTCTCCGTCGCAGATTTCTATAGCAAATTCACCGACTGGGCGCAGGGGATCGCCGCGGCCCGTGGTCGTCGCCTGGCCATCGTCATCGACGGCCGCGCCGGCGGTGCCGCGACGAATCGCCCCGTGTTGTTCGGGCATCTGGCGGCGGAGCGCCGGAAACTGACTCCGGTACCGGTCGATCCGAGGGATACCGAATTCAACGGTTATAACGTCACCCAATGCGCGTACCTCGTCGGCGCCCTCGAGGAGCGGGAACAGCGCGCCGGGCCACGCGGCACCGGCGGTCTCATCGGCAGTCGGCCACCTTCCGATCCGGTAGGCGGCGCGGAACGGAGAACGGCGGAGACCGGTACGCCGGAATCGGGTCGGCCGATCGACGTCGGCGAGCTCGGCGGGGTGCTGGCCGAGCACGGCGTTGTGGTGGGACGTGCGGCGGCGGCGCGGGTATTGGGTTCAGATTTGTCGGGTGGCCAGGATGTCATCGAACTGTCGGTTCCGGAGTGGGTGTACCGGCAGTGCGAGTCCCAAGACTGGGCGCCGGACGACGAACAGCGCTCGGTATTGGTGCGCGGCCGGTTCCGGGTGTCGGTGGGTTGGCCCGGTGTCGGGACCGGCATGGTGTCACATGAGGACCTGGCCGGCCGGTCGTGGCAGCCTGCCGGGGGTGGATCGAAGGTCGCTCTGCTGGCCGATGTCTATGCCTGGATGCAGGAGACGCAGGACCGGGCGTCGGTCGACTGGATCAAGGATCACCTGCTGAGTCCGGTGTGTCCGCCGCTGCCCGCCGAGGTGATCGCGCGCGAGATCGATGAGGTGACCGAGATCCTGCAGTCGCGGGTGCCGCGGCAACAGCTCGGCGATCCCGCCATCCGGCGCGTGATTCGGCTGGCTGCCGAGGGACTTTTCGTCAACCGGACGCTGTACGGGCATCCCGACGTCGGTCGCATCAACCATCTTTACGACGATGCCTTCGAGTTGCGCGAGTTCGGGGTGGCGGCTTTCTATCACAACGGCATGAGTGTGGCCGAGGACCTGCGCCGCATCGTGGACAACGGTGCGCTGCAGGGCGCCGACCCGCGCGAGATCGTGGCAGCGATGGCCGCGGATGCCTGGAGTGACACCGTCTACGGTGGCGGGCGGCGCCGCGATAATCCGCAGCGCTATGACGAGTTGGCCTCGGCGGAACTGCTCCATGCCCGTGCCCTGTCGCACGGCTGTGACGCGAGCACCGCTCGGACGCTTGCGTTCGCGATCAACGGCACCGGATTCGACGAGCGGATCGGCACCCAGATGATCGCGGCACCCGCGGCGGTCGAGGAGATGCGCACGCGGTGGGCGATGACCGACGGCGAATTCGCGAAGGCGACGCGCATCGCGCGGTGGGTCGCCGCGGCGGATCTGCAGGGATTGTCGGAGCCCGACGCGGTCGTCCGGAGTATCGAATTGGCGCTCGAGGACCTGATGTCGCGGCGCTTCGACCCGGCACGCATATTCGGGCGGGTCGTGTCCGAATGGGGTGCTCGGGTCAACAGCGTCGACGAGGCGTTGCGGCTGGCGGACCGGTTCGGGCGCCTGATGCCCGAAGACAGTCACATCACTGTGCGTCAAGCGTTCATCAACCATCTGCGCGGGAGTGTCCGCTTCGTTCACCCCGACAGCGGATACCGGCCGCCGGACGGGTGGCTGCTGGCCAACCGGGACATACGCCGTGACCATGCCGCGAAGCTGCGGGAGATCGCCGACCGTTTGGCGAGCGATTCGGGGTATACGCCGCTGGACGCCTATCGCGACGCCCGGGCGCATGCGGCCGAGATGCAGGAGGAGTACGGCGGTTTCCGCTGGCAGCTGGTCATCCGGCCCAGCACATGGGACGCGATCGCCCTCGCCGATGCGGTCGCGGTGCGACTGCCGGAATCGGAACGCTCGGGGATGTCTCGGGACATCATCGATGCGATACCGCGTATGGCGAATCTCGCCCGATCCTGCGCCGGGGACGACGCCGTATTCGTTGTGACCTCGTCTCAGGACACCGACGGCCGACCCCGGCTGCTCGCGCAGCTGGACTTCACCAGGCCGGACGAGGCGGATCCAGCGCCGGGTGCGACGGTGGAGGATCTGCGTCGCGAGCTGGCCGAGGTGGATTGCCGGATCGAGGTCGAGACCGCCGATCCCTTGCCGCAAGGGCAGGTTTGGCATCGTCTCCGGCTCGACTTCACCAGGCAGAGGATTCTGGTCTGCTGCGGCGAGTGGGGGACGAGTGGATCCGGTATGGGCACCTTGACCGTGGCGCTGTGCCAGGCCCTGGCCGAGGCCGGGCACGAGGTGATCGTCCGGGCAGGACAGGTGGGCAGCGCCCCCCGAATTCCTGGAGTCACGGTGGTCGGTCACCGCGACAGCGGTTCGTTCGCCGGCACGCGTGAACGGATGCTGTCCGACTGGGATGAGTTGCCGGAATCGATGGATCTGGTGATCGTGCACGGTGCGGCGGACGGCCTCGCGGCCGCGCTCGCGGCTACGGAGAAGTATCCGGGTGCGAAACTCGTTCGCGTCAACCATTTGACACCGATGCTGCGGGAAACGCTCGGAAACAATCCGGAACGTGGCCGCGCCAAGGTCGCGGCCGATGTCTACTTGGCGCGGCGGGCACATCTGGTGACGGGACTGGGGCCGGTGCTTGCCACGGACGCGCTGTCGGCGGCCGTCATGGCGGGGCACGGCTCAGTGCACGAACTGCAGCCGGGCTTGGTGATGGCCGAGCAGCCGCCGGTTCCCTCTCCCGGTGACCCGGCTCGGATTCTGTTGTTCGGCCGGCCGGACGACCCCCTGAAGGGCGTGGTGGAAACCGCCCGCGTGGTGCGGCAGCTGCGGGCTCGCGGGCGGGATGTGCGGCTGATGGTGCGGGGTTATCCGCGACGCGGCGTTGAGTCGGCCCGCGCTGAGCTGGTCAGGCTGGTTGGCGACCCGGATGCGGTCGAGGTTGCGCCGCGGACATCGAATCGCGCGACGCTGCAGGCGGATATCCGCTCGGCAACGCTTGTGGTGATGCCGTCGCGTGCCGAGGGGTTCGGTCTGGTCGCCACCGAGGCGATCGAGCAGGGTGTGCCGGTCGCCGTGCCGTCCTCCAGCGGAGTGGGCCGGTTCCTCGCCGACCTCGCCGAGTACCGCGACCAAGCGGAACGATTCAACCTGGTCGAACAGCATCTCGGTGCGGCGCCGGTGGTCGACACCTGGGCAGCGGCGCTGGGGTCCGTGCTCGACGACGTACCCGGCGCCTGGGCGGCGGCCCGTCGATTGCAGGAACTGCTGCGGCCATTCACCCGCAAACGCAGCGCGAAAATGCTCGTACACGCCACCCTGAACACCGACCCGCATCCTCGCCCGGCGATCCGGCCGTCCCGGACCGAGGTGGCGATAGAGAACGGGCACGTGGTGGCGCGCGGCGAGGAGACCGACTACGAGCGGATACTCGCCGTGGCCGATGCAATGGAAACCGATCCCGCGGTGCGGCGGGCCGTCATGGGCGGCACCGTCGTCGAGTTCGCACCGTCGCGGGACCCGCTGCCCATCCGGCTCGCGGCGGCGGACGTCGACGAGTGGCTGTTCGATCTGTCCGTGAGATCCGCTGTGCGGCAGGATGATCCGCGCGCGAGCATCCTACAGGCGTTCGTCGCGACAGTGTCGAGGCAGGGATTCGGCGCAACCACGATCGACGACGTCTGCCGGCGTGCGGGGATCCGCCGGGACGCCTTCCGCGACCAATTCCCGACCACCTACAGCGCCTTGGTCGATGCGCACCGGGAGGTCCTGAGCAATCTGAACGAACTGGTCGTCGACGAGGTGCGTGCGGTGCCGGCTTCGGACCGCGCCGCCCGCGTCGCCACCGCGGTGAACACGTATGTGAGCGCCCTGGCCGCCCGTCCGGCCACGGCGCGCATGCTGCTGGTCGAAGGGTTCGCCGCAGCCCCGGGAGGGCGCGCCGAACTCGGAGTGGACGTGACGAACGAGATCGCCGCCACGCTCGCGACCGTGTTCGACGAGCCGATCACGCCGACGCGGGCGCGTCGCGCCTTGGCGGCAGCTGCCCACGGCATGCTCGCCGACTGGGCCGCGACCGGCGACCCCACCGCCGTGCCTGCCCTCCGGCGAGATCTCGCCGATCTGCTTCGGAACGGCACGACGACAGCGTCCGCGGACTCCGCCGCTACCGACACCGCGGCCCACCTTCCGCAGTCACCCCGGGAACCGCACAGCCGCCCGGCAGAACGGGCGGAACCGGGTGAGCGGGAACGGATTTTGACGCAGCTGATCGAGGTCACGGCCGAACAGGGCTACACCGAGATGTCTCCGGAGACCGTCCAGCGGCGTGCCGAGGTATCGCCCCGGACATACCGGAAGTTGTTCTCCGACAAGCGGACCGGCTTCGAGGCCGCCTGCGCCGCAGCCGTCGAACGCGTGCGCGTCGCCGCCCGGGCCGCCATGCCCGATACCCCGGGCGACGACGTGCAGTCGCGGTTGCAGGCCGCCGTCCGCGCCTACCTCACCGCCCTCGCCGAGTATCCGGACGAGGCCCGTGTCCTGCACCTGAACCTGTTCGCACCAGGCCCCGGGGCAAGCTCGCTGTACGACCCGCACCGGGCGATGCTGGCCGCGCACCTCGCCGAGGCGGTCGGTGGTGGGGTCGACGCCCGCACCGGCGGGCTCCTCGCCTCCGCCGTCACAGGAGTCGTCACCGATCGGATCCTTTCCGGCCGGACCGCCAGGACCAGAAACCGACGATCTGCCGACGCCGAGTCCGAGCGCATCGCGACCCTGCCCGAATTCGCCCCGACGGTGACGGCCGCGGTCCAGGGTCTCCTCGCCGACATCGGCGCGGCCACCGCCACCGGTGGAACGTCCGGACACCCGCCTACCGGACCGGGCCGGCTCGACGGCTATATCGGCAGCCGCCCAGGGGAATCCACGCCTCGGCCGGGCGAACCGTCACAGGGCGAACCGGCCGTGTCCTCACCGGAGAACGCTTCATCCGGCGAGGGCGCGTCCGCTGTTCGCGACTTCCAGGGCTTGGTACTCGCCGGCAGGGAGTCCGGAATAGCGGAACGGTCGCTGGTCGAGGATGCGCCGGGGGTGCGGGTCGAGTCGGTGACCTTCGGAAACGGCACCCGCGCGTTCGCGGAGACGTACCACAACCCGGTAGCCGCTCTCGAGCAGGTGCTACAGAGGGAAGTCGCCGCGATCATGGACGCGCCGGTCGGGCGCGCGTGCCTCATTCTGGAGGACGGCATCGTCTATCGCGAAATCACTCCTGGGCAGCCCGGAGACAGCCCGCGGACCCGGGACCGCGGAATTCTCGGTTCGCGCTCGGCCTGGCGACTCGGCCTGTTCGACGCGGTGACCAGGACCAACCGCGGCGCGCGAGAGTGGAGTGTGGGTCCGGATAACGAGGTTGTGGGTGGACGCGCCCCGTCCGTGATCGATGCGACGCCGGCCGGGGTGTTCGCCGCGATGTTCGTGCGGCGTATCGAGGGCCGTGAGGTGTGGCAGGACCACGGCCTACCGAGATCGGAGTTGGCGACCATCCGGGAGCGGGTGGCCTACCTTCAAACGTGGATCTCGAACCTTCCGGTACCGCAGAAGTACCAGCCCACGCTGAACCACATACACGGTCGGTATATGGAGGCGCTGGCGGAGGCCGAGTGGCACGCCGCCCGCCCCCGGGGCGAGACCTCGCATCGTGCCGGGCTCGACGTCGAAGCGCAGGCCAAAGCGCGGCTGGTCGAGGCATTCAACCTCGACTACCCGCACATCACCATAGCGGGGTTCGAACATCCGGATGTACCGGCCCACGTCGTCGAGGAGATCATCGGCGCACTGGACGAGATGCTCACCAGGTTTCCGGGCCGTACCAACATCCGGGGACTGTGGATCGATTATCTGGGTAACGAGGACGCAGGCGCCGCATCCTTCGCCCAGCGCGATTCCGAATCGACGTTTCGAACCGTCGGGATACAGTTCAGCCTGCGCAATGTGAGCAGGCCGGTATGGACTGTCGAACGCGGTATCGAGATGCGTGAGCGCGGTATCAATCCGATCGGTGACAAACCGTTCTACCATGATGCTGTCCACGAATTCGTCCACGCGATCGATGCCGTGGAGCTCCTGTCGGTGACCCTGCGGCAGGTGCTGGAGGACACCTGGTCCCGGCTCCACGAACTGGGCCTGGTCCGTGAACCCGAGCAGGCCTGGCTCGCGCGACTGCCCGTGTACGCCTTCGTCGACGAAACCAAGGCGCAGCTGCGTGAATACGAGGCCCTCGCCGTCGGGTTCGCCGAGGCGGACATCCATGGCGTGCCGATCGGCACACCGCAGTGGGCGATCCACAAGTACGTCACCACCGGTCGGCCACCGCAGATCACGCCGGACCTATACATCGATCCCAAGGCGCAGGAGAATCAACTCACCTCGGCGTCGGCCCCGCACCCGCAGGGGGGCGACGCCGACCTGACCCGGCCGTCTCGTGCGCCCGATCCCGGCGCGGTGCCATTCGGATCGGAGGCCGTCGTCCCGGTCCTCGGCGGCGGCCAGGGACCGCCGGGTTTTCTGCAAGAACAGCGGGGCTTGCAGCGCCAGAACGAGGCGGCGGTTGTCCTTGCTCAGGCCGGCTTCCGGGTCGAGCAGCACCCTGTCGAATCCGGCGCGCGTCTGCCCGACTTCCGTATCGAGGGACGGATCTTCGACTGCTACTCACCGGCTACCGGCAGGGTCAGCAACATCTGCTTCGAAATCCGCCGCAAGGTGCATGTGAAACGCCAGGCCGAGCGTGTCGTGGTGAACCTGGCCGACTCGGCCGCAGACCCGGTCGAATTGAGTCTGGCACTGCGTCGGCACCCTATCCCGAACCTACGCGAAGTACTGGCTATCGATCGGCTCGGCACTGTGCTGCGGCTGTCGCCGGGACCCGTGACTGTAGTCGAGAGCCAGCCGGACACGGGCAACGACGGATTCATCGGCAGCCGTCACCAGGAGCAGTCCGACCCGTCGCCGGGCGCCTCGCGGGATGGAGGTCCGGACACAGGGCCTGAGGAGTCGGCTGAGCGGCGGGCCGACGCCGCTTCCTTCGACGTAAGGGGCTCGTCGACCGTCGGCGCGGACGATCCTCATGCTGTGCTGCGGACGGAGGATGCGGCAGAACCGGTCTTCCTCGACATGCGGGAACGTCTGTTCGGCCGCAGCGATCGCGCTGCGCGCGAAGCTTGGGGGCGCGAGCTCATGGAATTGACAGAGCTCGGCTACGGTGCGCAGGCGGATCGCCATCTCGAGCGTGTCTTGGGCCTGCCGCCCTATCGGTACCACGATGCACCGGCGGTAGGGCGGCCGCTGGCGCCGTTCGACGGGCTGTCTGCGGTGATGGCAGACCGGCCGGATGTTCACGCGCCGGAGCCGTCGCGACTGGTTTACCTCACGCCGGTAGCGAACGCATTGAACCTGACCGCCGACGATGTGCTGTACGACATCGGCTCGGGCCTCGGTAAATCCGGCCTGTTCTTCGGGGCTTGCACCTCGGTCGGACGGGTGGTCGGGATCGAGATAGAGCCCGCATACGCGCAGTATGCCGATGCGCGCGCCCGCGCGCTGGGCCTATCACACGTGTCCTTCGTCAACGAGGACGCACTCGATGTCGATCTTTCCGACGGCACAGCATTCTACTTTTACAACCCGTTCAGCTCGACCGAGAACACGGATGCCGTGGGCACACTTGCGGAGCGGTTAGCGGAGTTGGGTGCGCAGAAGCCCATTCAGGTTGCCGTCAAGGGCCGGGACCTGCAGACGCGCTTGCGGGAAAGCGGCGTGTTCTCCGCGGAGACCGTGCTGGAGGACCCGGCCGTCTGGGTCGTGTTCCGCAGTCCGGCAACGGGTGACAGCCCAGGTCCCTCGGGCTTGATCGGCAGCGGGCCGTCGAAGGAGTCCGGACAGGCCGATTCCGCACTGTCGGTGCCCGACGCCTCGCGGAGCGCGTGGCTCAAGGGCCTGCGGCTCGAACGGGGGCTGAAGCAGAAGGAAGTTGCGCAAGCGGCAGGCCTGACCAACGCGGCACTGTCCAAGATCGAGAGCGGCAAACCGACGTCGCTCGGCACTTTTCAGCGGATCTGCCGCGCATTGGGAGTCGAGGCCGAAGAGCTGACCGAGGCTACTCGGCGGTTCTACCCGGATGCCGAGCTGGAAACCGATGCTGCTGCGCATGTTTCGCCGGGTGGTTGGGTTGCCGCTCTTCGCAATACCAAGGGCATGACCAAGGCGGACATCGCGCGCGCGGTCGGTGTGACGCCGACGCGGATTTCGGAGATCGAGAACGGCGATCGCCCGCCGCCGAAAACGTTCTGGCGGATTGCCCGAGCATTGGGCGTAGGTCCGCAAGCGCTGGCAGCGGCGACCCGTAGCCTCTATCCGGATCTCGAGCTCGATCTCGATCCGGCCGCGCACGATCCCGCGTCACCCGGTAACTGGATCATGGCGCTGCGCCATGACCGGGATATGACCCAGGCCGAGCTGGCCCGGACCGCGGGCACGTCGGCAGGATATCTCGCCGGAATCGAAGGCGGAGAATATACTCCGAACTCGATCATCTTCCGGCGGATCTGCCGGGCACTGAGTGTCGAGCCGGAACTCCTCGGCGTGGCGACGCACCATTTCTATCCAGATCTCGAGCTCGATCTCGATCCGGCCGCGCACGATCCCGCGTCACCCGGCAGTTGGATCGTGGCGCTGCGGCACGACCGGGATTTGCCTCAAATCGAGTTCGCGAAAGCAATCGGGCCCGGCTGGGGTCGGCTCTCCAATATCGAGACCGGAAACTATGTGCCGAGGTTCGCGGTTTTCCGGCGAATCTGCGAGGTATTGGGAATCGACCACGGACTGCTGCGGGCGGCTACCCGTCACTTCTATCCGCACATCGATCTCGACCTCGAGCCGGCGGCACACGACCTTGGCAGCTGGATTACCGCGCTGCGTAACGACCGAGATATAAGCCGTGCCGAACTCGCCCGTGTAACCGGTCTGTCCACGAAATACCTGGCACAGATCGAGACCGAGAATCGGCGTCCGCGGCTCGGCGCTTTCCGGCAAATCTGTCGGGCGCTGGGAATCTCGGGTGGCTTGCTGATCCACGCGGTGCGGGACTTCTACCCGGATACCACCGCCGATATCGATCCCGCTTCGCACAAATCATTGGGACGTTGGATCGCGGCGCTACGTTATGATGACGGAATATCGGCGACCGAGCTCGCGCGGCGAATTCGGATACCTCGCAGCACACTTTCCAGTATCGAGAACAATCGCTATCTGCCGCGGCTGAGCAAATTGCGGCAACTGTGTCGAGCGCAGGGCGTCGGTGGCGAGTTGTTGCTGGAGATCGTCGAGCGATTCTATGCGGATCGATACGAGCGGTCCGGCTATCGAGACGAAGAAGAACTGTTCAAACGGTATGTCGTGACTCGGGTGCGTTCGCCCGAAGAAGCAGAGGTCCAGAACGAGATTCTCGAGAGATTCGCCTGGGTCCCGAAGGCGGTAGCACGTCGCGAACCTCCGGATATTCGTGACGATGCGGTACAGGCCGCGTGGATCGGGATGCTCGGCGCGATCGCCGGCCACGTTCCGTCTGCGTCGTTCGCTGCCCACGCGTGGGCCAGTTGCCGCGCAGCGGTGTTCCGGTACCGTCTCGCGCTCCGATTCCCTGATCTCGACACCCGCACACGAAAGATCGTGAGCACGGTCGAAGCGCAGATCCACAGGATGGTTGCAGCGGGTGTAGCGCTCGAGGACACCGAGATCGCGCGCGGAGCGGGATTGAAGGTGGCCGATGTCGCGCTGGCTCGGGAGATCCTGGCTCGGCCCACCCTGCGGCTGGATGCCCCGATCAGCGGCAAAGACAGGTCGCGGCACCTGGACGTAGCCGATCCGGTTGCCGCCGGGTTCTCCGACACCGACTTCGCAATGACGGTCCGCGCCGCACTGGCCGGTTTGGCCGACCCCGCCACTGCCGAGCGGCTGGTCATGCTTCATCTGGTCGAGGGCACACCCTTGGCTCGCGCCGCCGAACGGCTGGGGTTGCCCGCCGCTGCCGCGGCAGACGTTCTCGCCGACGTGATGGCCCGATTGCGCGGGGCGTTCGACCATCGTGAACCGGCCGACCCCACCGCGAGCGAGCAGCCGCGGCCGACGCCGTGGAGCAAGGCGAGGGCGGAGCCCGATCAGCCGGCGAATCCTCCACCGGTGGCGCCCGACGATTCCGCGCCAGGCGAGGGCGCGCCCAGGCCGGGCGGATTCATCGGGAGCAGACCATCCGAACCAAATGAGTCTTCACGTAGGCCTGCAGCGAAGGAGACGCCGCAGACGACGCCATGGTCGCGGCTCTCGGACGGTGACGCACACGGCGGTGTCGGCGGCGAGGATGAAACGGCCGAGATGGTCGCGTCCGGCACGGCGGGATCCCGTGCGGCATCCGCGTCGGCCCGTATCGTGGAGCGCTTGCTCGGGTACTTCACCCACAGAGACATGGCCTACTGGTGCCAGCTGACGCCGGACAGTCCCTTCCCCGACTGGGCCTGGTCGAGTGACGAACAGCTTCCCGCCCTGGCGCCGGACCTGCCGCTCAGCTGCATCGACATGGTGGTGTATGCCGCTGTCGCCGTCGGTGCACTCGGCCGCGAGCAGGTCCGCGCGATCTATAACTGGGCCGACCCCGACGACTTCTCCCGGCGCTGGGTGCACGAACTCCCCGGGCTCCTGGTCCCGGCCGGAGGGCAGCTGCTATCGGACCAGGACACGGGGTCACGTCCACAGCCCGGTGACGTGGTGATGTGGTTCGGCAGCGATGAGCCGGGCGGAGTCGAGCGGGTTATGCATGTCGCGGTGGCGGCCGGCCGAGCCGATCGGACGGCTGATTCTGCCTCCGTGCTTTCGTTCGGCGCCCGTTGTTCTTGGCTGCTGGCACAGCCGCGCCGCGGCGAGACCAGATTGAGCGGGGTCGAAGTCACGACAATCGCGGACATCAGCAACGCAATGCTGGCGAACTGGTCGCATACGGTACGTGTCGAGTTCGGACCCGGTCCGTGGACACAGCGACCGGCGATCGGCGGGGAGCTGCGAGTGCCACCGAGCCGGGAATCGCGGGCCTTGCGGCCGTTCAACAAGAAGAATTGGCGCCGTGAATTCCCGGGCTTGGCCGAATGGGTGCGAGGACGGCCCGACGTACAGCGATTGACCGCCGCGTTCGACGAGTGGGAGCGGGCCGAGGGCGCCGCGGGTGCGCCGACGCGACTGGTCGAGATGGTCGACGCCGCCGTGTCGAGCACATGGATCGATGAGGCGCTGCGGTTGCCCGGGGCGGTGCCGATCGTCGGACACCCGCAGGTGGCGCTACAGGTGGACCGGAGCGACAATCCGATCGGTCTGAGAGTCGCGAGCATGGGCGGGCACGGCCGTGTCCTGCGCAAGCTGTTCACCGAACACCCGGACGTGCTGGACACGATGCCGCGCCATGGTGGCCGCCTGCGGATCGCCTACGACGATGTTGAGCTGCGGGTCGATGGGGTTGTTCGCAGTGCGCATCTCCAGCCCGACAATGCCGATCCGAGCCGGAAACTGATCCCGGGCCGGCTGCTGGATGAGTATCTGCGTCTGTCCAGTGCGGGAGCGCTCGATAAGCCGGGGACAAGGCCCGGGAAATCACCGAAACGGCCGAGCTTCGAGCAGTGGATCCAGGGGCTCCCGCCGAGCGTGTTCAAGGGCCCCGGTGACTCGTCCTACACCATGACCACCCACGGCCATATTCTGACCGACCGTGCGGTCGAGGAGGGGTGCCGACCGCTGCGGGCGAGTGAGTCCGGCGATCCGCACAGTGCGTTGGCGGCGCTGCGCCGGGTGGTCCTTCAAGCCCCGGACGATGTCGCCCACCCCGCGCCGTTCCTGGAACAACCGGCACCGTTGGCGGAACGCTCCAGCGAAGTGCTCGACCTCGGTGTCATGTCGGCGCGTGTCACGGTGGGGAAGGACCCATCGGGCAGGTGGCGTCTGCTGGTGCCGTCCTACTCCGACTTCTACCCGGGCGATGTGATCGCACACTGGTGCCGGCACCTGCATGCCGGCAGCCGCCGCCGGTTGCTGAACCTCATCTGGAGGCAGCTGAACGGCCGAGGGGGCGCCGCACCCGCAACCGCCACTGTTGGACCCGGCTACATAGGCAGCCGCCCGACGGACTCCTCCGATTCGGCACCGCCGGTGCTGACACCACAGGAGAGATCGGCGCTGCGAGCGGAGCTGGCCGCATTGCTACCGGTGGATCGGGACGAGGAGCAGCAGGTGCTGGTGGGCCCGGGACCGGGCACGGTTCTGGAGCGGCTGCTGACCGAGGAGTTCGCCGCCGACCCGCTACGACCGGGCAGCTACGAGGCGGTAACGGAAGCCATCGCCGACACGGTGGCGACCGCATTCGGTGAGCCGCCCACGCCCGGCCGCTGGAACCTGGTGGCGGCCATTCACGGCATCCTCGCCGATTGGGCCGTATCCGGCGATGGCAGCGCGCTGCGCCGACACATCGCCGATCTCGTGGGACATGGCGTGCGGACAACTGCTTCGGGCCACCCCCCGCCCGCCGGCACCAGACCAATTGGTGGGCAATCGGTTCCCCGATCCGATGCCGAACCCGAGCCCGGCGCCATCGGGCCGGAGTACCGCGAGCTGGGCGATTCGATCCCCGGGACCGCACCGCCTGACGATGCGCCGCCCGGTTGGCTGCCGTCGGCGCAGGTGCCGCGCACGGTCGTGTCGCTGATTCGCGGGCTGTCGAAGGAGGGCATGACGCGAGTGCTCGCGGAACCGGCGCGGGCACGGGCGGTCATCGCCGAGATCGGCCAGCGGTTCGCAGAGACGGATCTCCCGGTGCGCGTCGGCGGTGTCACGCGGCGGCTGACGGAGTTGTTCCCGCCGGATGAGCTTGCCTATCTGCAGTATTCGCTGGAGCGGTCGATCGCGTCGGGATGCTTGCAGTACAAGCTGACCGAGACAGCGTTGCAGCAGATGATGAGCCACCCAGAGCGAGTAACCGCGGCACTGCGGGCAACGTATTCGGAGGTCGAGCCGGGTTATTTCGCGTCCTGGCTGGACGACGACTACGTCATGCACGGCCGCGACGGATACCCCCGCGACAGCGGCCAGCATGCGTTCATGCAGGCGGCAGTCGAGCATCTGACCGCGGTCTGGAATTCGGTGGACGAGCCGGTATGGCAGGACCTCGCGGCCATCAAGGATGAACGCTCCCGCGACCGGGCACCGATGCTGAACTCGATTCCGCCGCACCGACGAGCTGAACTCGACCTACCCGCCCACTCGGTCGACGAATTCTCGATATCGGGCAACAATACGGTGCTCAGCGCCGCGACCAACATGGGCAGCGTGCAGATCGTACTGCGGGGCTACCTCGAGAGCCTCGCCGAGCATGCCGACGTGATCGAGGGCTGGCCGTGGGCCAGCATCCAGCACGGCGTCCTGGAATTCGCCAGCCGCTTGAGTGTGCTGGCGGGAGTCACCTTCACCACGCTGGGTGACTTCACCGAGCCGCGCGACCCGCCGCGGTTCGCTGTGGAATTCGACCGCGCGAACCAGACGATCACCTCGGTCGCGATCACCGGATCGGCGAAACAGGCACGCGCGGCCGACCGTGGGGGCGTGTGCCCGGGTTTCGTCACGTTCGATCCGGCCGGAGCAGCCCGGGCGTCCACCGACCGGCTCCGGCAGTCACTGGAGGGATTCGACGTCGAGGCGTACCGCCAGACGTCGGGCTCCAAGATCGCCGTGATGGTCGGTGGGTTCCTGCTACCACTGCTCGGACGCGATTTCCCGCAACTTCGACTCACCGAACCGGCCCTCACCGGCCACATGTCCGGCCGCTCGGGCGATCCGGTCCGAGCCGTCCGGCGGCCGACCGGCCACTCGTCCGAACAGCCGGGAGACGACCGACGGGAACACCTTCTGACGCAGTTTCTCGCCGTCGCGGCCGACCGGGGATACGGTGCGATGTCGCTGGAGACCGTGCTGGAGCGCGCCCAGCTGACGCGCCGGACGTACTTCCGGATGTATTCCGGTAAGCGCAGCGGCTTCGAGGCCGCCTGCGCGGCGGCGATCGACCGCGTGCGGGCCGCCTGTGACGCGGCGATGCCGGACATGCCTGAGCGGCACGGCAGTGTGCGGTCGCGGCTGGAGACCGCCATGCGCGCCTACCTCACCGCCCTGGCCGAGCATCCGGACGAGGCCTGTGTCCTGCACCGCGACCTGCTCGCTCCTGGTCTCGGGGCACGCCCGCTACACGACCAGCACCGGTCCATGCTCGCCGAGCACTTCGCCCGGGCGCTCGGTTCCATCGACACACGCACCGGCCGCCTGCTCGCCTCCGTGGTCACCGGCATCGTGACCGATCGGATCCGGGCCGTGGGTGCCGGACGCCGATCGATCGCGAACTTGCCGGACCTCGCACCAACGGTCACGTCCTTGGCCCAAGCCCTCCTCCCTCGCGGGACCGAGGTGATCGAGACGGGCCGGACGGACAGCACGGGAGACTCCGGGAAATCGAACATCCGACGAACCACCGGACCTGACGGATTCATCGGCAGCCGGCCCGGTGGCGGTGATGAGCCAGCCGATCCGGTGCGGCCGCAGGAGCCGGCAGGTGCCGGAGCGGATGGTCGCGTCGAGCTCATCGGGCCGGTCGATGCGCGTGCTGGGCTGCCGACCTACACGCCGCCCGGTGCGGACCTGCGTATGCGGGCTGAGCGGGTGTTGCGTGAGCACCTGGGATTCGGGGCGAGCCCGGAGGATCTGGTGTACCGATGGCGGCGGCGGCGAGCGGCCGCGAACCGTGCGGTTGCCGTCCGGGAACGTGCGGAGCACGCAGCCGAGAATGCGCGGCTCGCGCGGCGTCTGAGCGTGGACGAGCTGCGTTCGCTGGTGCGGGTGTGGTCGGAAATTGTCGGCAAAGCGGACGGATTCCCGAGAGATGTACGCGACCAGGCCAATCGGTGGGCGTTTGCGAAAACGAGGGCCGCACTCGGCGACACGGCGGCGACGATCCGGCCAACCGCGTTGCAGCGGGCGCTGCGGGAGTATCTGCTGAATGTCGAGGACTTGTTGATCCGGGCGCGCCAGCGGGCCGCGACGGTCGAGACTCCCGGAGTGCCGGTACCGACCGTGCTGCTTGAGCAGTTCGATGCGGACCGGCTCGGCGCCGGCTCGATCATCATCTCGTTCGGCAGCGAAGATCCCGTGGCGGAGGCGTGGCACGTGGACGGCACCGCCGGCGACCTGCGCCGCCTGGATCAGCGAATGCAGTTGGCGTGCAATCACTATGAGGCGGCCGTACGGGAAAACCCGGATCGCCCCGTCAGGGTGGTGGTGTGGTCCGGGACTGATGGTCACCGGTTGGCCGGGGATATGGCGGCACTGTACGCCGACATGGACACCGACGCTGCGTCCCATCCGGCGATTCGGCCGGAACGCCAGCTGGTTGTGCACGGCAACGGCGGTCGGCCCGCGAAGCAGGCACTGATACACGAGTCGGCCGCTCATACGGTCGACACGGTGGTGGTGTGCGGCGAGTCGAATCTCGGGACGATGCGTGACGCATTGGCGGATATCGCATCGTCCACCGACGTGTACTACGGAATCGCATCGCCGGCGAGGAGCTCCGCAAAAGCAATGGATTTGCCAGGCGTGCAATTCACGTGCCGGTTTCCGACCGGTGATGCGGGAAATACCGGTTCCGTTCTGAAGGATATGCGCGATATGGCGCAGAGATACGAGAAGGAGCCATTCGAGGCGGGCAAGCCGATCGATGACGAATTCCTCCTGTATGTCGACGACCGCACCAAGGTGCCCACGGAGTCGCTGGACAATATGAGCCGCATTCTTGCCGGCTGCCCGGATCGGGTCGCGCGGCATGATGACGCGCAAGGTGCGCGGGTGCGCTTCACCGACTTCATTGCACGCACCGCCGATGAGCAGATCGAGTCCGCCTATATTGATATCCTGCCGCGCGATCCGAACACCGACGTGCCCACATTGGTCGAGACCGGTGGCGACGGTGCACTCGCCCGAAGCGCGATCGCGAAGCGCGGCGGTCGGGATCTGGGGCCCGATGTCCTACTGCATAGAGGTCTGCCGGACGATTTCACCAGGGCCAGCCGGCTTGCCGTCGACAACATGCGGTGGTGGAACGCACTGCACCACGACGAGCAGCGCGCAGTCGTGGCGAGGCATCCCGAAATCATAGGCAATGCCCCGGGCATTCCGTCCGAGGTGGCGAACTACGCGAACGATTATTGGCGATATGCCACTTCCTCGGCTATCCACGCGAAAGGTAGCAGGAAAGCCGGTCGGACGGAGCGCCAGATTTTCAGAAACCTCTACGCCGTCGACGAGGCACTCACGCGCTCGGTCACGGTGCACCGCGACATCCCTGCGCCGATCGTGTCGACTGTGAGGTTGGACCCGGAGGCGTTCGGCGGCAACGGATCCGGCACGTTCGTCATCGGCAACTGCCGACTGGAGGACGCCGAACACGTGGTCTGGTACGTGGATGGCGTCAACACGCGGCTGCAGTCGGCACCGGCCCGGCTGGCGAGTGCGCGGAATCTGTACGAGGAGCTGGTGCGGGCGGATCGCTCGACCAAGGTCGCGGTGGTGTGCTGGATCGGCTACGAAGCCCCTGCCAAGAACAAGGAAGCGTGGGCTGCCAGGCCTGAGCTCGCCGAGGCCGGTGGGAGGCTGTTCGCGCGTGATGTTCTGGCCTTCCGCGCGGTGAGCAAGGCGAAATTTTCCGTGCTCGGTTACAGCTACGGAACCCCGGTTGTGTCCGACGCGACCGTCGGTGGGCGACTGGATGGCGTGTTCGGCAACCGCGCGATCGTAGGGTCGCCCGGGCGTGGCCGACGCTACGACAGCGCGACCGATGCCAGTTGCCGCAATACCTGGGTGCTAGCGCAATCCGACGACCCGGTCACCGGTTTGGGCGGCGATTCACCGGAAATGCGTGGCCGGTTGCTCGGTGACGGCCCATTGGGGCTCGGGACCGATCCGGCAACGGACGTCAATGCGACGCGCGTACGTGCCGAACGCGGTTTCCCGCACTCGCTGGCTCCCTTCGACGGGCATGGCGAGTACCTGCAGTATTCATCGGTAGGTGCCGCGCAGCCCACGGAATCGTTGCGTTACGTCGCGTGGTGCCTTGCCGGCCGGGGTGCTGAGGTGCCTACCGAGCAGCATCGGCCTACCGTCGAGAATCCGACAGCGATGCATCGCATTCGTGCCGTGTTGGTCGATGCCGCGCGTGATCGCCGTGCGCCGCAATTGGCCGCGGCACTCGACGAACCCGCTGGAGTAGGAGCAACCGATCCGTTTGGTGGACGGCGGACGCGTCCAGCCGATCCCGGCAGGGCGGCAGCGAGAGCTCCCGATGCGGCTCGTGTGGACATCAGGATCGCAGTACACCTCGGGGGAGGCGGGCTAGCGGATGACGGGCGGGCGTTGACCGACGCGCTCGCGCTGGGAGTGAACGCGGTCGTCGTGGAGGTGGGCCGGGCCGCCGCCGACGTGGCTGCTCTCGACGCCGTATGCCGGTCGGCGGCCTTCGCGGATGCGGCGCTGTCGGTGGAGGTGCCCGCGGGGCCCGCCTGGTCCGATTCGGAGGTCCGCGCGCAGGTGGGAGCGATCGCGGGCATGCTGGAGCGGCACGGCGTGCGCGGCGAGCTACACGCGGTCGACCTGCGAGTATTGGCAACGGCCACGGAGCTGGCACCGGATTGTCGGCGCGTGGCGAGGATCAATTCGCTGACGGTGGCCATGAGGGGGATGCATGGCGCCACCGGGTGGATGGCTCGCGCGCTGCGGCCGGGTGCCAGTGACATCGATGCCATCATCGAAGATGTGCGCCGCGTGGGGGCTACCGGTCTCGCGGTCACGTACCCACTGCTGTCCGAGGGCTTCGTGCGGCGAGCCGACGAGGCAGGCATGTGTCTGGCCGTATGGGGCGTAGCCGGTTCCGGCCGGATGCGTGCGGCGATCACGCTGGGCGTCGGCGAGATATCGACGAGAAGCGGGGAACATCTCGCGCTTCTGCGCGCCGAGGTCGCCGAAAGCGGGTTCCGGATACCCGAAGCGTTCTCGCGTTCGACGCCACCGCCGGACGGGTCGCCGAGAGCCACGCCGTGGTCCGGGTTCCTGGGCCGATGACGGGTCTGGGAACCAGATAGCTAGTGCCCGTGTCTGGTCAATCCCGCCCCGGGCGCGGCGCACGAGGGGCAGGGGCGCGAGATGCTCCCTGCTTCTCGATATGGCTGACGGCCCGCAATGGGCCACTAGAGCATCGGCACACGTAACGAAGCCATCGGGTGTTGTTAAGAGGCGGGTGCTGCGACTGGGGTTAACGTGATGCCGCCGCAGCGAGCGGTGTGACCGCTTCCGTGGACTGCTCTTGTTTGTGCCTGCCAGAATTCCGATGCTCTTGGAGGACACATGTTTGCTCCTTTTCGGACCCCCGTTGTCGCGCTCACAGTGGCCGCCGCGGCGACGTTCATCGTCTCCGGCGTTGCGCAGGCGACCCAGCCGACGACTATCGAGATCGACGCCGACGGCGTGGCAATCGTCGGATCTGATGCGACAGGCGAGAAGTTGAGTGTTCCGCTGCGCTACACATGTCACGCAAAAGACGGCAAAGGTCACCTCGGAGTCAACGTCCGCATCGCCGATATCCTGGTAGGCATCGGCAATGCGAAACCGACGTGCGACGGGATCGAGCACAAGGCCGTCATCATCGTGACTGCGAGCCAAGCGGACGACCGTTTCGAGGCTGGCGACGAGATCGCTCTCGAAGTAAATGTGGAGACCGTCGAAGGTGGTACGGCCGACACAGGCACGGACCGGAAGATGGTGGTGCTGTAGGCGAGCGCCCAGCCCGTAGACCAGTTCGGTCTTCGGGTGCCACTGCCGCCACGACGGTTGCGTCTCGAACTCTTCCGGAAATTTTTGTGCCGTCCGGCGAGTTGTCCGAACGGCACAAGACCTGATCTTCAAGGAAGCCCAGGACGCACGGCGCGGAGAGCTATCTCATTGGCAGGCAAACGGAATCGTCAGATTTTATAGGCTGTGGCTACTCGACACAGCGAATTATCGCTTGGATACCGGCAAATTCACTGCAATAGCGCGCGCCCGCCGATGTGAGGCGGAGCGGCACAAAAGAAATCCGGCCCCGTGAGGCGACCCGGACGAAGCGGTGATCTACCGAGGCCCGAATTAGGAGGCGGGCTTGGGCTGGGAGAGATCCCTGACGCCGGTGATCGCATCGATGATGTTGAGGATGGCGGAGGTGCCGCCGTCGAGGGCAGAGCTGCCGGAGTCGAGCATGGCGGAACCGGAGGACGAGCCAGCCGAACCCGTGGATGAGCCACCATCGGCCGAACCCGAGCCCGAGCCGGTGGCAGCGGAGCCGGTGGCAGCGGAGTTAGCGGCGGGGTTAGCGGCGGAGGCGACCGCGACCGGGCCGAAGAACAGGGCGGCGGCGGAGACGGTGGCGGCGGCGGCAAAGACCTTGCGAGAGACCATGTACGGAGCTTCCTTTCACAGATGGATAACGACGCCATCACGGCGCACACCCCAAATGTTATTAAGAAGTGATCTGCAAATCCACTTTTCTTATTGTGCAAATAATCACGGTTAATAATAGGCAAACACTATCTTTAGCCTAGGTGACGCAATTTGATCTTTATCGCTCATGCGAATTAGATGATCAAATTCGCTTGATTTATTCGACGGTGCCGCGAATCGGCATGCGGCGTACCCGATCTCGCAGCGGACCTTCGCTCGCGGCCCGGCGCGAACTCGAGCCGATGACGCGCTCGGGGGCCCGTCGGACGACGGCGAATCCGGCGTTACCGGGCGAGGTGTCGCGCGGCGCGACGGCGCGACACCGAGCTGGGACGATGTCGACCCATGTATCCTCGCTCTGCTGCGCGCCGATGGCCGGGCCCCGGGGCAACCAACTCACCGCCGAGACCGGGGTGTCCTACTCGACGGTGCAACGCCGGATCCCTGAGCCGCGACACCGGCGTGCTCTACTTCGACGTCGACACCGAACGCGCCCGACTCGGCTCGCGCTTCCGTACGCTGCTCCGGATCCCGAGAACCCTCCGAGCCGTCCAGTGGTTCGAGCGCGCGGTCTCAGCTGATGCCCTGTTGATCGGGCTCCATGAGAGCGACGACCCGATCCTTGTCACGCGCCTAGGGTCTGCCGGTTTATTTCGTCGAGATCCTTTTGTGCCTACGCGGGTTGGCGGGAATCACCGACATGCGGTCTGCTGCGAGCGCGTCGGTGGGCCGTGCAGCCATCAGTAGCTCCAGACGAGCGCACATGCCAACGGGTAGATGGAGCGCCGGGCGTCCGGCAGAACCGTGGGACATGTCCGGGAAGTTAGGGGCGCAAGCGACTAATTGCGTGCGGCGTCGATCAGCTGTTGGCGCAGCCAGGTGAGAGGGGTGACGCCGCCGGGGTCGATCGCGTAGTGGGGGTAGCTCTGGTGGATCCCTGACTTCAGGAAATCGTCGATCTGTTTTTTGCGTTCTTCGTAGGCGGAGTTGTTGAGCTGGTCGTGGAGCAGGCCGAGACCGCCTGCGGCGAGGGCGTCGGCGATGAGGTTGCCCGCCTGCTGCTGATAGGGGCCGATCTGGGTGGGGTCGGGGTTGGAGATCTGGGCGAAGAATCCGGCGATGCGGGCGGCGAAGTCGCCGTCGGGGGTTGCGCAGTACAGATCTCCCGGGGCGCAGAAGGTGTAGGTCTTGGGGGTGAGCCAGCCGAAACCGCCCAGGCGTGGACCACCGGCGCCGGCGCCCACGACAGGAGGGCCGATCAGGTTGTCGGTGGGGGAGCGGCGGGGATCGGATATCAGCCCGACCAATGCCACGCGGTCCGGCGCTACGACGCCCAGCCCGGTGCCGATCTCGGCGGCGAGATCACCGGCGGCGTCGGCGCCCTGGCTGTAGCCCAGCAGCGCGAAGCGAGTTGCGCCACAGCGCTGCGCCATCGCATTGACCAGGCCACGGGTGTTGTCGAGGGCTTCGCGTTTGGAGCGGCCGTACACCTCGCCTTCCCAGGGGAACGCGGTCGCGGTGTAGGCGACGTAGTCGGTCTCGACGTCGCCGGGCAAGCCGTCGGCGACGGCGGCGAGCATCCCTCGGCCCGGTTCGGACTTCGAGGTTTCCCATGTGCCCGGAACGGCCACGACATACATGTGGGGGCACTGCTGCGGGGCTGCTTGTGCGGTTGTGGCGACGCCGACCGGAAGGGCGGCGCTCACCAGGGCAGCCGCGCATGCGGCGGTGTTTTTCCATCGAGAAAACATCGTCTACTCCCGGGGTTTCACGATCCAGCGCGTTGTCCGATCGGCGAAGGTTACTTCGCGAGTGTAAAGGGCGTGTCAGCACGGCGCTGGGATTATACGTCAGTTACGCGCTTGACTGGTGGACGAGCAGACCGCCGGGCGCCCCCGGCTAAGTGCGCGTACAACTGACAACGCCATGAATAAGAGGGGGCACGTTCGGCGGAACTGGTTATCGGCCCGGTAACACAATCGGTTTGATCGAGCTGTGGTCGTGGCGGCCGCTGGTCAATGCCGCGCCGACTTCATCGAGGCCGAAGCGGCCGGTGACCAAGCGGTCGAGATCGACTCGTCCGGTGGCGGCGAGGTCGATCGCGGTTGGCCAGGTGTTGGCGTAGCGAAACGTTCCGGTCAGCTCGAGTTCGTGTTCCTGAAGGTAGGGCAGGGGGAGTGGAATATCGTCGCCGCCCATGCCGACCAGTACCACCCGTCCGGCCCTGGCCACAGTGCGTATCGCGTCGCTGATTGCTCGTGGGTGTCCGGAGCATTCCAGCAGCACATTCGGTTCGAATCCGATGTCGCGCAGTGCGGTGCCGGCGACGTCTACGGCTTGTGTGCAGCCCAATTCGATGGCCAGCGCCAGTCGCTGCGGGTTCACATCGGTGATCACGACCTCGGAGGCGCCGAAAGCCAGCGCGGTCTGTGCGGTGACGAGTCCGACCGGGCCCGCGCCGTTGACCAATACCCGGTCGCCCGCACTCACCCGACCTTTACGGCATGCCCATACGCCGACCGATAGTGGTTCGAGCAGGGCGGCCGCCTCGTCGGTCAGTGAATCCGGCACCGGATGGGCGAATTGCTGGTGCAGCACCACGTATTCGCAGAATGCGCCGTCGATCGGGGGTGTGCCGAAGAACCGCATGTGCGGGCACAGGTTGTAGCGGCCGGCCCGGCATTGGCGGCAGGTGAAGTCCGGTACCCCGGGCTCGAGCGAGACTCGTTGCCCGAGGTGATGGTGTCGCGCACCGGTGCCGAATCCGACCACCACGCCGCAGGCTTCGTGGCCGAGCACCAACGGTTGGTCGACGATGTGGTGGCCGATCCGACCGTGCTCGAAGTAGTGCACATCGGAGCCGCATACGCCGACCGCGCTGACCTCGACGAGCACTTCGTCCGGACCCGGTTCGGGCACGGCACGTTCCTCGATCGCGATCTTTCCGACGGCTTCCAGGACCGCTGAGCGCATAGTGTCACTGCCTTTCGTCGCGTGCCAACTCGGCAACCGTCGCCCGGGCGCCACGAGCATGCAGTGCACGCAGTGACGTGACATAGGCGTCGAGGAATCGGGGCCGGTCGATCAGATCGCCGAATACTGTTCTGTTGCTGAGGAATGCGGTGGGGTCGTCGCGTTGGCGGCGGGCCAGCGGTGTCAGCTGGTCGCGGAGCCGGTCGATGACCTCGATCGGCTCGCCGTGCTCGTCGATGCCTTCGGCATAGCGTGCCCAACCGGCAACGATCGTCGCGGCACAGTCGATCTCGCCGGATCCGTCGCGAGTGTCGAGCTGCTGACGGATGACCGGCAGCAGCCATTTGGGGATGCGGTCCGACGATTCGGCACACAGTCTGGCGATGGTGTCGCCGATCGCGGGATTGGAGAACCGTTCGATGAGCGTGTGCTTGTAGCGGTCCAGGTCGACGCCGGGCACCGGGCGCAGGGTAGGTGTTGCCTCACGGTCCATGTAGCGCAACAGGAATCGGCGGAAGTCCGGATCCTGGGCCGCTTCGTGCACGAGGCGGTAGCCGCTCAGATATCCCAGATAGGCGAGTGCCTGGTGGCTCGCGTTGAGCAAGCGCAGTTTCATCAGCTCATACGGTGCGACGTCGGCGACGAGCTGCACCCCTACAGCATCGAAGTCGGGACGGCCGAGGGTGAACGAATCCTCCAGCACCCATTGGGTGTACGGCTCGGTCACCACCGGCCACCGATCCTCCAGGCCATAGCGGCGCGAGAGCTCGGCGGACGCGTCGGGGGATGTCACCGGCGTGATGCGGTCGACCATCGAGCTGGGGAACCGCACCGCATGCTCGACCCAATCACCGAGCTCACGATCACGCAGCCGCGCGAACGCCCCGAAGGTGGCTCGCGCGATATGTCCGTTGCCCTCGATGTTGTCGCACGACATGATGGTGAACGGCGTGATGCCCCGCGCCCGGCGGCGCACCAGCGCCTCGGTCACGAGTCCGAATACAGTGTGGGGCAGACCGCCCGACGCGAGATCGGCCCGAATCGCCGGATCGGCAGCGTCGAATTCGCCGGTGGTCGCCGAGAAGTTGTATCCGCCCTCGGTGATGGTCAGTGAGACGATCCGGATTGCCGGATCGGCCAGCTTCTCGATTACCGCTTCCGGATCGTCTGGCGCATAAAGGTATTCGATGATCGAGCCGATCACACGGGTACGCCAGGTACCGTCCGGCTCGGTGACCGACAGGGTGTACAGGCCATCCTGCGCCGCCAGCACATCGCGCATGCGTCGATCGGCGGGCAGCACTCCGACTCCGCAGATACCCCAGTCGGTCGCGCCGCCCTGCTCCAGTAGCCGATCGATGTACATCGCCTGATGGGCGCGGTGGAACCCGCCGACGCCGAAATGGACTATCCCGGTGCGGATCCGGGTGCGGTCGTAGGCCGGCACCGAAACTTCCGGGGCGAGCCCGTGGATCCTGGCGGCACGTAACGCCGTGGTTGTGGCCCCGTTCATAACGACCCTTCGACTGTTGTGTACGTCACACTCCGATGGTAGCCTCTTGAACAATAGCTCACACGCTGAGCAGATGATCAGGCATCGATGAGGAGCACAGTGGCTACCGAAGCGTCCCGGCCGGGAAATCCGGACGATGTCCGGTTGGCGTTGCGGGCTGCGCAGCTCTATCACCTCGAGGGCGCCACCCAGGCGGAAATCGCCGCCAAGCTGGGTGTTTCCCGCCCGACCGCCGGGCGGCTCATCGCCCGCGCGCGGGCGCAGGGGCTGGTGCGCATCGAGATCAACGTCCCCGACGAGCTGCGCTCGGCTGTGCACGCCGATGTCGAGAGCGAACTCGAGGCGAGGTTCGGGCTCACCGAAGCGGTCGTGCTCGGTGAAGTGCCCGATCGATCCCAGGCGAGCCTGCTCCCGTTCGGTCGCGCCGCGGTCGGCGTCCTGCACCGTCGACTACGGCCGGCGGATACCCTCGGATTCACCTGGGGCCCGGACACCATCGCGGTCGCGCATGAGCTGTGGACGAAGTCGGCACGGTGCGCGACCGTTGTCCAGCTGGACGGTTCGATGACCTCGGGTGACTACCAAACCGGCGTCGATTACACACTCGGCCGCTGCGCCGTTCAATTGCAGGCCACCCCCGTTCGGTTGCACGCACCGCTCTACGCGGATCCGGCGACCGTGACCGCGCTGGAACAGGATTCGCTACTCGGCCGCGCCATGTCTTTGGGGCGAGACGCCGACGTGATGATGTTCGGTGTCGGACCTGTCTCCACCGCCACCACTTTGTTCGAGGGCAGCTATCTCGACACCGCGATCCTCGATGAACTCGGCGAACTGGGCGCGGTCGGGGAAATCGGCGGCCGATTCTTCCGCGCCGACGGCAGCGATGTCGCGGGATCCCTTGCCGCACGCACGGTTTCGGTCGGACTCGACGCCATCCGGGCCTGCCCGACCTCGCTGCTGATTTCCGGCGGAGAGTCCAAGCACGAAGCCGTCCTCGGTGCGCTGCGGGGCGGACTGGCCACCATTCTCGTCACCGATATCGAGTGTGCGCGGTGGCTGCTGGAAAAGAAGGAGAGTTCTGGCCGATGAATGGACACCATGCGAAGGCCGCTGCGGCGCTGGCTGTCGCGGTTGTTATGGGGGTGGGCGGCTGCGCGGGCGCCGGATCGTTCACCTCCAGCGGCGATACCGTCACCATCGCGATGGTTTCGAACTCACAGATGCAGGACGCCATCGCCCTGTCCGGTGAGTTCGAACGCGAAAATCCGGGAATCGAACTCAAATTCGTCTCGCTGTCGGAGAATCAGGCCCGCGCCAAGATCACCGCCTCGGTCGCCACCCACGGTGGTGAATTCGATGTGGTGATGATCAGCAACTACGAGACACCGCAGTGGGCCAAGAACGGCTGGCTGGTCGACCTGTCGGATTACGAGCGCGAGACGCCCGGCTACGAGGCGCAAGATTTCATTCCCTCCCTGCAGAAATCCCTGTCCTACCAGGGTGATATGTACTCCGTGCCGTTCTACGGCGAATCCTCGTTCCTGATGTACCGCAAGGATCTGTTCGAACAAGCGGGGCTGACCATGCCCGCCGAACCGACCTGGGATCAAATCGCCCAGGCCGCCGCGAAACTCGATGATCCCGCCGGTGGTCGCTCCGGTATCTGCCTGCGCGGTAAGCCCGGCTGGGGTGAATCGCTCGCACCGTTGAATACCGTGATCAACACCTTCGGCGGACGCTGGTTCGACGAGAACTGGCACGCCCAGCTCAACAGTCCCGAAGTGGTTCGTGCCGTCGAGTTCTACATCGACCTGGTGCGCGAACATGGTGAACCCGGGGCGGCCGCCAGCGGATTCAGCGAATGCGCCACGCAGCTCTCCCAAGGCAACACCGCCATGTGGTACGACGCGACCTCGGCGGTCTCGGTGCTGGAAGATCCCGCATCCAGCAAGGTGGTCGGCAAGATCGGGTACGCGCCGGCACCGGTCATGCAGAAGCCGAACTCGGGCTGGCTGTACACCTGGTCGCTGGGGATTCCCAAATCAAGTGAAAAACCCGATGCGGCCTGGAAATTCATCTCCTGGATGACCGGTAAGCCCTACATCCGGATGGTCGGCGAGAAGCTCGGCTGGTCACACGTGCCACCGGGCAGCCGGATGTCGACCTATCAGATCCCCGAATACGCCGCGGCGTCGAAGGCATACGGACCGTTGACACTCTCGTCGATGCAGGGGGCCGATCCGGAACATCCCACCGTGGCGCCGGTGCCCTATACCGGAATTCAGTTCCTCGCCATTCCGGAGTTCCAGGACCTCGGAACCAGAGTGAGCCAGCAGATCAGCGCCGCCGTCGCGGGTCGGACCAGCGTCCATGACGCACTCGACCAAGCCCAGCAATATGCCGACGCGGTCGGCCGGTCGTATCGAGAGAACCAGTAGTTATGTCTGAAACCACCACAGCGCCAGCAGCTTCCGACTCGACTACGGAACAAGCACCACCGCCGATCCGCGCGCGGCACGACCGGCTCGCACAAGCCGAAGGCTGGCGCAGGCGCGGTCCGCTGCTACCCGCCCTGATCTTCATGGTTGTGGTCACCCAGGTGCCGTTCGTCTTCACGTTGTACTACTCGACGCAATCGTGGAACCTGGTCCGGCCGGGCTCGCGCCATTTCATCGGATTGCAGAACTACGCGGATGTCTTCCGCGACAGCCAGTTCCGGCAGGTGGCGCTCAACACCGTCATAATGATCGTCGGGACCGTCATCATCTCGGTGATCCTCGGACTACTGCTGGCATTGCTGCTCGATCGCGCGTTCTTCGGCCGCGGCATCGTCCGCACCCTACTGATCACACCGTTTCTGGTGACTCCTGTCGCGGCGGCATTGATCTGGAAGACCACCATGCTGGATCCGGTGTTCGGACTGGTGAATTTCGTACTGAAACCGTTCGGCGCCGGCCAGGTCGACTGGGTGAGCAAGTATCCGCTGCCCGCGGTGATGGCGGACCTGGTATGGCAGTGGACGCCGTTCATGATGCTGCTGATCCTGGCCGGGCTGCAATCGATGCCACGCGATATCGTCGAGGCCGCCCGCGTCGACGGCGCGAACTCCTTGCAGATCTTCCGTGAGCTCACCCTCCCGCATCTGCGCCGGTTCATCGAACTGGGGGCCGTGCTGGGGGCGATCTACTTGGTCAACACCTTCGACGCGGTGTACATGATGACCTCGGGTGGGCCGGGCATCGCCAGCTCCAATCTGCCCTTCTATATCTATCAGCGCGCTTTCCTCGGTTTCGATATCGGTCAGGCCGCGGCAATGGGTGTCGTCACCGTCATCGCCACCACCATCGTCGCGACGTTCGCGTTGCGACTGCTGTTCAAGTCCTTCACCGGAAAAGAGGAAGCCGCATGAACGCGCATGCGCTTGCCGACAAACCCACTGCGGCACAGCAGGTTCCGATACGTCGTCGGCACAACCGAGCGGGCATGCTGTGGGGTGCGCTGGCCTGGGTGATCGGCATCGGAATGTTCTTCCCTGTGCTGTGGATGGTGCTGACGGCGTTCAAACAAGAGGGCGACGCCTACACCGATCCGCCGAAGCTATTCTTCACCCCGACCCTGGACCAGTTCTCCGCGGTCCTCGACAGCGGTATCGGCACCACGCTGCTGAACTCCACCTTCGCCACCGGGATGTCGACGATTCTCGTTCTGGCCCTGGGAATTCCGGCGGCATTCGCGCTGTCGTTACGTCCGGTGCGCAATACCCGCGACGCGCTGATGTTCTTCATCGGCACCAAGATGCTGCCGATCGTGGCGGCGATCGTGCCGCTGTATGTGATCGTCGGCAATATCGGGCTGCTGGACAATATTTGGGCGCTGGTCATCCTCTATACCGCGATGAATCTGCCGATCGCGGTGTGGATGATGCGATCGTTCTTCCTGGAGGTGCCCGGCGAGCTGCTCGAGGCGGCGAGCATGGACGGGGCGAGCCTGTGGACCGCGGTGCGCGAGGTGATCCTGCCGCTGGTATCGCCCGGTATCGCCGCCACCGCACTGATCTGCATCATCTTCTCCTGGAATGAATTCTTCTTCGCGGTGAATCTGACCGCCGTACAGGCACAGACGATTCCGGTGTTCCTGGTCGGCTTCATCACCGGCGAGGGCCTGTACTGGGCGCGGCTGTCCGCAGCCGCGGTGCTCAGCGCCCTGCCTGTCGTCCTCGCCGGCTGGCTCGCACAGAACAAGCTGGTGCGCGGCCTGTCCTTCGGCGCCATCAAGTAAGGAAAAACTCATGGCCACAATCCATTACGACTCCGCATCGTGTGTCTATCCGGGCGCGGAGACGCTCGCGGTCGACTCGCTCGACCTCGATATCGCCGACGGTGAGTTCATAGTCCTGGTCGGGCCGTCGGGCTCGGGCAAATCCACCGCATTGCGAATGCTCGCAGGCCTCGAGGAGATCGATGGCGGCTCCATCCGCATCGACGGTCAGGACATGGTCGGTGTGTCGTCCAAGGACCGCGATATCGCCATGGTGTTCCAGAATTACGCGCTGTACCCGAACAAAACCGTCGGGGAAAATATGGGTTTCGCGCTCAAGATGATGAAAGTGCCGGTGGCCGAACGCAAACGCCGCGTCGCCGAGGCCGCCGAACTACTCGGTCTCACCCCGTATCTGGACCGCAAACCTGCGAAACTGTCTGGCGGACAACGGCAACGGGTGGCGATGGGGCGCGCGATCGTGCGTGAGCCGCGGGTGTTCTGCATGGACGAGCCGCTGAGCAACCTCGACGCCAAATTGCGCGTGCAGACCCGCACCCAGATCGCCGCGCTGCAGCGACGGCTGGGCACCACCACCGTCTACGTCACCCACGACCAAGTGGAGGCCATGACCATGGGGGACCGGGTGGCGGTACTGCGTGACGGCCGGTTGCAGCAGTTCAGCACCCCCGCCGAGCTCTACGACCGGCCCACCAACGCGTTCGTCGCCGGGTTCATCGGATCACCGTCGATGAACCTGTTCCGGGTGCCTCTCACCTCCGGTGGCGTCGACATCGCAGGCACCACAATGGAATTGTCGCGCGAGCAGATGACCCGGCTCGCCGAAGCGAGCTTGGACACGGTGACCATCGGCATCCGGCCCGAACAGCTCGAACTCCGCCGCGACGGAACAGGTTTCACGGTCACCGTGGAACTCGTCGAGGAACTCGGCAGCGAATCGTATGTGTACGCGCGCATACCCGGTGCGCCGATCACCGGCCTCGACGGCGAGCCGTTCACCTTCGTCGCCCGCTCGGCGAGCCGTGCCCCGGCCAAACTCGCTGAGACGGTAACACTCCAGGTCAACGACCCCGCCGCAGTACATCTGTTCCATCCCGTGAACGGAACGCGAATCGCGGCCTGATACCCGGCACAAGGAGGACCACACCGGTGATCACAGTGGTTGGCGAAGCGTTGCTGGATCTCATCGCCGACTCGGATGGGCAGGTCTTCGCATCTCGCCCTGGCGGCAGCCCGGCGAACGTCGCGGTCGGACTGGCACGTCTGGGAGCGCAGGTCACCTTGGCGACCCAGCTGGTCGACGACCTGCCCGGTCGCATCGTGGGAAAGCATTTGCGGGCAAACGATGTGGTTGTCCAACGCTTGCCCGCCCAGTCGTCGGCGACCAGCATCGCCCTCGCTGCGTTGGACAACGACGGCGGCGCCACCTACGACTTCCGGATCGCCTGGGATGTCACCGAACCGCCGCGGATCCTGCCGGATTGCCTATGCCTGCACACCGGATCGATCGCAACCGCCCTATACCCCGGAGCAGCCGTTGTCGAAGACCTGATGCGGACACAGCGAAGGAGTGGTTCGGTGACGATATCGCTGGACCCGAACATTCGCCCTTCCCTACTGGGATCAATCGACGGCGAAAGCGCCAGGGTCGAGCGCCAAGTCGGCCTTGCCGACATCGTCAAGGTCAGCGCGGAAGACCTGCGATGGCTGTATCCGGGCACGGACCCGCGCACCGTAGCGCGGGACTGGCTCGCCAAGGGGCCGGCGCTCGTTGTGGTTACCCTGGGCGCCGACGGCGCTTACGCCCGCACTCCGCGATTCGCGGTGACGCGGATTGCCCCGCAGGTCAGCGTGGTGGACACCGTCGGCGCGGGCGACGCCTTCACAGCGGGCCTTCTCGACGCACTCGGCGGAGCCGGGTTACTGGGTAGATCCCGTCGAGAGCAGTTGGCGGCCATTACCCGGTCCGGGTTGGAAGAAGTTCTGGATTTCGCGATCGCAGTGGCCAGTGCGACCTGTAGCAGACAAGGTGCGGACCCACCGCATTGGAGGTGGGCGGCGAACCGGCATTTCGGGCCGCGCGCTGGGCGCGATTTCTGAACGGACTCATGGCTGCATGCCCCAGTGTGCGTAAGAGCGGTTCACGCAGTCCTGATCGTGGTCATCATGAGCCGGAGCGGGCCGCCTGATGGCGCAGCGCATCGTATGGCTCGAAATATGCCTCGCCCACGATGAACATTCCGCGTTGCGGCAGCCAGAAGTCACCCAACCTCGCCTGCTCGGCCAGCGGCCCAGGAGGACCGATATCGATGCCGTCGATCCGTGCAGCACTGTTCTCGACGGTCCACAGCATCCGCGGGTTGGCACGGAACCATTGACCGTTCGGGGACGTCCCGCTGAGCCGGACTCGCCCGACGCCGAGGGCTGGACCCGCAACCCGCGACATGAGCGCCAGGACGGCAGGGCGTCGCCACAAAGGCGCGGGCAGTATGCGACCGAGACCCGTCATCGCCGCCGTCGCCGCCGATCGTCCCAGTTCGAGATCCCACACAAGCCTGTCTGGCACCTCCACTGTGAACGCGGACGGACCCGTCCACGTCACCGAGATGTGTTCGACCCGTGCGTCTTCGAGGGCTGAGCCGAAATAGCGGGCGCAGCTGGCCTCCGGGGAAATATTGCTGTAGATCACCCATTCGCCGGCCGGGTCTCGATGCCACACCGAGTCGTACCCTGCGCCGACCGAGCTGGCAGGGAAGTGCCGAAGCGCCAAGTAGTGGCCGCTGACGAATGGCATCCCCATCACCCCGTAGCCGGAAAATCGCTCCTGTTCCTCACCTGATGGGAGCGTTGTGTGGACTTCGGCGATCGATCGTGGGCTTTCGGTCATCGCCAGCCTCCTCGAGGAGTCTCGAATGTCATACCGCGCCCGCGGTCTCGTACTCGAGCACTTCACTTGCCGCCCGTTCTCCCGAGCGAACGGCTCCGTCGACCCAACCGCACATGACGGCAGAGCTCTCGGTTCCGGCCCAGTGGATGCGGCCGCACGGTTCACGCAGAGCATGGCCGAATTGGCTGAGGACACCGGTGGGTGCGTGACTCAGCATCCCGCCGCCGGAGTAGCGCTCGACACTCCAATTCTGCTCGATGTAGTCGATGGGGGCGCTGGCCTTTTCACCGAACCGCTCCACGAGTGCACCGAGTATCGCCTTCCTTCGATCGGACTCATCGAGTCGTCCGATCTGCCGCGCGATGGGTCCCTCGGTGATGACACACATGACCCCGGGCCGCCCAGCGTCGGTGCAGGCATCGATGGTGATGGTTGCGGGCGACCCCGGTGCGGCCGATTGTCCCGACAACCCGTCCGCACGCCAGAACGGCTCGTCGTACACGACGGCAATCTTGACGATCGAGCCGCTCGGCATCCGCTGATGCAGGAACGATCGGTCGACCGGCAGCATCGGCTCGTAAAGGATCTGGCTCGCAATCGCCAGGGGAACCGCCACAATGACGCGGCGTGCGCGCACGGTCAACTCGTCGGAGCGTACCGTCACTCCGTCGGCGTCCTGATGGATGTGCCGGACGGGCTGTGACAGGTGGATCGAGTCGCCGATCTCGGCCGCCATCGGACCAGAGATGGCACCCATGCCCCCAACCGGTCGCGCATCTTCGGCGGCGTCCTTGACTCCCAAGACGAAGCCGGGCCCGCCCCCCGACGCCATCTGGTACAGCACAAACAGCAACGACACCTCCGAGGCGTCGGAGGTGTAACAGCCGGCTATCGCGGTCTCGAGGAGCTCATGGGCGGGCTTGGACAGGGTGTTGCTATCCAGCCACTGCGCCAGGCTGATCCGATCCCACTTGTCAGCATTTTTCGCTGTCCACGGAGCTTCGAGGGGAATCGACTTGCACATATGACCCAGCTCGAGAAACACCGCACCGAGGTTCATCGCCGCCCAAGGGCTCATCGTCCACGGGATCGTGCCCGTGTAGCGGTGTTGCTTGCCGTCGACCACCATCATGGCCTCGCCGTCGGTGTACTGCTTGTAACTCGATACCCCGAACTCGTTCATCAACGCATAGATCCGGTTCTGCCCCGGCCCTATCCAGGCGCCACCACGATCGATCCAGGCCCCGTCCGGGCGCATCTCGGTGAACGTGCGCCCGCCGGACCGGTCGCGAGCTTCCAGCAGCGAAACCGTTCGACCCGCCTGTTTCAGCCGCAGCGCGGCCGTCAATCCAGCAAACCCGCCACCAACTACGCAATAGTCGACGTCTGTCATGGAGCGCCGCCCTCGGGTTGAAGTTCCGCGCAAGGCCGCCGTGCGGCCACGCGCACTGCTCACCGCACCCTCGACACAACGGGTGCAAAATCGCCGTCGATCAGGTAGAGCGTCGGATATTCAGCAATTCTAGAGCGAATCCCGAGGCAGGATAAGCCAGTGGGCCGATCCGAGCCGCTGTGCAGACGGCTCGGCCGGTGTCGTCGCATTCGAGATCGGCAGGTCAGCGGTCCGGCGTGAACGGTTCGGTGCCGAGCACCAAGCGCAGACCCGAGATACCGGAATGCGCTCGCGCGTAGGCCAGTTCGTGGCTGATGTCACCGATGTTGTTGACGATGGGAAGCGAAATGGCGAGCGTTGACAGAGTGCCGAGCGCGTAGCCATCGCGGTCGAGCAAGGCGCTGCCGCTGTCGCCCGGGATGCCGGGGATAGGCGCGATAAAGACGTGGGTCCAGCCACCGGCAGCGATATCGTCGATCTTGCTTTCACCGATCTGAGGGGACAGGCTGGCGATTCCGCCACGCAGCAGGGAGTTCCAGTAGCTGTAGAGGCGGTCGCCGGCATTCGTGCCGCTGGTATTGATGCCGACCGGGCCGCCCCAGTGCGGCAGGCTCGGATTGACTTCAGCGGCGGCCTCCGGCGCGAGGCGCACCAGCGCCAAGTCGTTGTAGGCGCAGGTATTGCGGTCCTTCTCACCAATTTCCTGCATGGTCAGCCAGCTGCTATATGCGAGCTGACCGGTGGTGGTGGTCGTCGCCCCGGAGACCGGCGATAAGTTGCGGTTGAAACTCACGGCGGTCCCGAGGGGAAGGCTACCGGCGGTGCAGCCATCGGTATCGGTGACCAGTCCCGTGGTGGCGCAGTGAGCCGCCTGGCCGATGTACACATGGCCGGTGTCATCGACGAAGACGTAGTTCGCCGTGCATTGGACCGCGCCCTCGGTATAGGTCTGTATCCCAGGGGTGATTGCGGCGGCGGCGGCGGGTGCCCATCGATGTCCGGCCTGGTCGGCGGCAACGGTCGGTCCGTAGCTGGCGCCGAAGGTGAAGGCCGGCCGTTGCGGCGACGCAGGAGTCGAAGCCGAAGCATGGTTTTCTGCCGTGCTGTCGGTGCCGGGCTGGCTGCCACAGCCGGCGGCCAAGTACGTGCCGGTCGCGGCGAGTACGCAGGTTACCGGAATGGCGAACGCGCGGCGAAAACTGGACAGCAGCATGGATGGTCTCCTAATCGTTGTGAGGTTGCCGATCTAGCGCGGGGGTGCGGTCGCGGACAGCAAAGCGCCGAGCGCGACGACGTCGCCTAGCGATTGCCACCCGGTCTCCTGCTCGCATTGCTTCCTTGGACAGCGTTGCGCAAACTCGTGGCGATGCTCGAACAAGTTTCAGAGCCCGGCAGGGCAGCTGCCGGGTAAGTCGCGATGACCAGCTGATCTGAACCGTATTCGTTTGCCATCGCGAGGTGATCAGGTATCGCTCAGAAGTAGACCAGACACTGAGATGAAATCTCGCAAATTCCCAGCATAACTACCTGAACCGGCTCGGCGAATCGCGACGCTCCCACCGAGGCGATCATGTCCGCGATACGCCTCCGGTCCAAAGCCGAAGCGCGATGCATCGACGCGACGGCCCCGGTCTGCTGGCCACGACCCGGCCGGGCAATCGCGGGTACGGACCGGACCGACGGAAACCGGGCAATTCTCCCGAACCGGGATCGCCTACGCCGGACCGCGCTACGTGAATCTGCTCACCCGAACTGGACGCACGGCACACCAAGTGCCGACAACGAGTCGCCAATACGACCTGGCGGATTATGGCTTCGAGTTCGACACCTACCGCCCGGCGCCATAGTGCTGCTGTTGACGGCGAAGGCGGCACGAAATCGAATGGACGTGAGAGGGGACTGATGCCACGCAGTGTGGCCATCTCGCTACCACGTCAACGGTGGCGTGCTCGTGATTGTTGATGCGGGGTCATCGTTTGATTCGGCCTCGGATAGCCAGCACGATAAGCGCCAGCAGAATTGGAACTGCCAGTCGCAGTACGATATCGGTAATTTCGCCTATTATCGTCAATGGTGGAATAGGACCGTATCGCAAAAGCGTGGTGCCGGTGTGTACCGAAAACGAGAGAGCCGAGGCGACGCTCCGATCGTAGGTGGGATAGCTGATGTTGCCTGTGGGCAGTGCGACGGACTGCGGCAGGGATCCCTTCATGGGCCCGTCTTTGGTTCCAACGGTTGCGAATATCGCGGTGGCGATCATCAGTGCCAAAATGAGCCACAATAGTGTGCGCGACGCGCGCAGTCCGTACCCGGACCCCATCCAGTACAGGTGGAGCAAACCCCGTTCCCACACACCCCGTTGTTTACCGCCTTCGCATCCGTCGATCGGCTTGCGGCCGGAGAGGCGGCGCATCTCCATTTCTCCGTAGTAGAAGTCGGCAGCACCTGGGGCATCCTTCACATCTTCGAGCCGTTTTCGGAGGTCGCGGTAGATCCGAGCCAACTCGGCATGGTTTGGGAGCTCGTTGGCAGATGGGGTCGTATCTTGTCCGTGAGTGCTGGTTCGACGGTGGAATTGGGGTGCAACATCGCGCCGCCAGAGTTCCTCCTCGTAGAGGACGCTACGTTGAGTGAACCAAAGCGGAAGGCGGAAATGCTTCGTCGTCGGTCGTTTACGTAGGGTGCAGGTCGGGGTGATCCGGAGTTTATCGATGCCGTGTGCGCCCGCGAATCGGCACATCGTGAGATCCAGATCTGAAACTGTGAGAGCATCTATTACGCTGGCGCCGCGGAGAGATGAGAGTTGCGTCGGACCTGCCGCTGACTCTCGGAGGTGTTTGTACATTCTGTGTGCGGCGTGGAGAGTGTCGTTTCGCGTTTCAGTGTAGGGCGGACGTTCCACTGGGTTGGAAGTGTATACGTCCTGCAGTCCGATACCGGAAATCGTGGAGATACGGCTGAATTCAGCGTTGGTGAGGTTGATCGTCGTTGCGCAGAACCGGAACTCTGCTCCTGCATGTAGTCGTATGGATGTGCAGTCCACTTCCGAGGCTCCGACGATCACCTGTGGTCGTTCATAGAACACCGAATCTCTTAGGTCGAGTTTCGCGGTCATGGTTCGGATCAGCAAAGTCGAGCGGAACGTGGATTCGGTGAATTGCAAATCATTTGCAAGGACGTCGGTAAAACGGGCGATATCCGAAAATATGGCCTGCTTGAAGAATCCGCAGTTGCCGGTCGTGTTGACTGTCGCTGTGCCCTCGTCGCCGCGAGGATGGGCGTCGCCCATCGCCGCTCTGTTATCCTGAAGCTTTGCTTCATAATCTCCCATGAAGACTGCGCCCTCGAAGTGTGCTTCGCCGGCGAACGTAGTGCTGTAGAAATTGGCATTTCTGCCGAATAGGGCCCGCTGGAAATTTGCTCCCTGTGAGAATTCTGCCTCTCCGAAAATGGCGGAACCCCAGAATGCGGCCGATCTGAACAGAGGTTGACGTATGAACTTGCTCCGGGCGAATTCAGTTAAGTGCTTGAATGTCGCCGCGCTGAAGATTGCCGTCCCTTCGAAATGGGCATAATTGAACGCCGCCTTTCGATTGAAGAGGCAATTTTCAAATCTTCCGTCGCCTGCGAAGATTGCAGCATCGAAATTCGTTGCACTCTGGTCGGATTGTAGATCGGACCAGTCGGCGGAAAGTGCGAATTTTGCCTCCGTAAATTCGGCATCCGCACAGAACTGAACTCTTTTGAAGAACGACCTCTTCTCGAATATGGCCTTGCGGAACTTGCAGTTGCGATAGAAGGAGGCTGAGTTGAAGGAAGCATTTCCGGTGAAGTGGGAGTTGTCGAAGGTTGTTTCGCCTGCGAATTGGGCCGAGAAATTGGTCTGATTTCCGAGGAAATGGGTGGTGTCGAAATTTGTTTTCCCCTTGAAAACCGTTTCGTCCGCGCAGCGGATGTCACTGGTGAACGTGCAGACAGTGGCGGTAACGTCGCGATTGAATCGCGATCGGTTCCAGATGATGTCGCCGGCAATGAGGCATCGGCCCAGGGCAAGGCTGCGTTCGATGGTGATGCCGCTGAGGTCCAACGTCCCGGTGATGATCGCGCCCCTCAGGTCGATCTCTGGAGAGTCGGCTCCGTCGGCAAGGAGGAGTTCACGCAGGAACGCCGCCCGAACCTCACGATCGGGGTCGCGCCATCCGGTGATGACTTCGGGCGATGGGCAATCTTCGGGACTTATCAGGCGGCAGGACTCGCCCGCATGGAATGCCGCCAGCAGCCGGTGCTCAGCTGGCAGGCTCGCGCGGAGCTCCTGGTTGGTCATTTGACCTCACCTTTCCTGCGTAAAGCCGCTCTGTGCAGACGAGCGAGGTCGGCCATGGTGGCCAGCGGGGTGTCGAACCGGCCCGCGACGGGCGGGCGCGAGAGCTTCGCTCTGCTGCTGCGGCGGTGGTGTGCAGTGTGTAGGTGCCACTATTGTCGCCTGATCCAGGTTGTTTTGATCACTATCGCGTGGAGTTCGTCGATTGGCTGTGCGAGAAGTACCAAGTTCACTTGACGACAGGAGTGCGGGCGCTGCTGACTACGCCGCGCTGTGTTCCGCCATCCTCACCGGTCATTCAGGACCGCGCTGACTGTTGCACGCCACGGCACGGATGTTCGCCGTCGCAGAGAGTTGTCCTGCCGTCGGTTCAGGGGTAGCGGCCTTCAGTAGACCGCGTTCACTCCACGGCGCCAATGGTTTTCACCCACTGCGGCTCGTTTGTCACCAGCGGCGCAGGATGGCGAACCGACGTCTGGCTCGTCGCGTCACAACCACTCGTGCAAGACCTCCGCGATACACCGGAGCGCCGCATCGGTGGTCATCCGCCAGTGGGTGGTGGCCACCGGATGGTTGTGTACGGAACCCGCTACTGCGGGCGTCCAGGTCGCGGCGCCGACCCAACCCGTCGGATCGTCGTGGACCGCGGTGAAGTAGACGAGGTCCCCGTCGAAGGACCGCGCACGATATGCCGCGTTGAGGGCCGCCGAACCGATCGCTGCGGCCACGACCCGTTCGATCCGCGCGGCCCCGAAGGATGCGAACGGCTCGGGGAGCGTGCTCAACCGCTGTGCCAGTTGAGACAATTCCACCGTTTCGTCCAGGCCGAATTCCGCGGCTTGATCACCGAGCAGTCCACCGAGCAGTTCTGGCACCGTAACCTCGATCCCCGCGAGGGTGGTTGCGGCGGCGGTGTCGAGTAGTCGACTGTCCATCATGCCCAGCAGCGCCACCTGTGCGCCCTCGTCCTGGAGTTGGACGGCCATGGCATGGGCGAGCACACCGCCGAGTGACCAACCGAGCAGGTGGTAGGGGCCCTCCGGTTGTACCGCACGAACGTGTTTGACGTAGTGCCGCGCCCAATCCTCGATCGAATCCGGCAGTGGGTCCGCCGAACTCAGCGCGGGTGACTGGAGTCCGTAAATGGGCCGATCCGTATCGAGATGGGCTGCCAGCCCGGCGAACGACCACGCGATACCCCCGATCGGATGGATGCAGAACAGCGGCTCGGCGGCGCCGGAGACACGCAGCGGCAACAGCACATCGAATGCCGCGTCGGCACCGGCGCCCTCTGCGCCGCGCGCACGCAACTCCGCGACGATGCCCGCGGGGGTGGGTGCGGTGAACACCCACATCACCGGAACCGTTTCGGCCATCGCATCGGTCAACCGAGCGGTCAGCTTGGTGGCGATCAGTGAATTGCCGCCGAGTTCGAAGAAGTTGTCATCCAATCCGATGCGATCCAGACACAGTACATCCGCAAAAATCTCGCAGACCATGGTCTCGAGCGCGGTTGTCGGTGCGCGGAAGGCACGGGTCCCGAGTTCTGGTTCGGGCAGTGCCGCGCGGTCGAGTTTGCCGACCTGGGTCAACGGGACACCGTCGAGGACCACGATCGCCGTGGGAACCATATGCGACGGCAAGGTCCGTGCGGCCCAGTGGATCAGCCGATCCGGATCGATCACCCGGTCTTGGGCGGCCACCACATACGACACCAGAACCGTTGCCCCAGCGGAATTCTCCCTGCCGACCGTGACGGCGAAATCCACTGCCGCATGGGCGGCAAGTACTGCGTCGATCTCGCCGAGTTCGATTCGGAAGCCACGGACCTTCACTTGGAAATCGGTTCGGCCCCGATAGTCGAGCTCGCCGTCGCCATTCCATGCCACCAGATCGCCGGTGCGATACATCCGGGCACCCGGCTGGAACGGGTTGGCGACGAAACGATCCGCCGTCAGGTCAGCGCGACCGAAGTAGCCCCGCGCCAACTGCCCTCCGGCCAAGTACAACTCGCCCGTGACGCCGACCGGAACCGGGCGCAACCGCGAATCCAGTACGTATACCTGACTGTTCCACGCCGGTCCGCCGATCGGCACGGCCGGTTCATCGAACCTGCGCACCTGGTGGCTGGTGATCGACACCGCCGCCTCGGTCGGGCCGTACAGGTTGTACAGCGACGTATCGGGCGCCACCGCCGCGAATCGGCGCGCCAGCGCGGCGGGCAAAGTCTCACCGATCGCCAACACCCGGCGTAACGAGTCCGGCAGTCGACCCGTCAGCAATGCGTCCAGCATCGATGGCACCGCGTGCAGTGTGGTCACCCGCTCACGAGTCATCAGTTCGTTCAGGTATGCCGGGTCGCGGTGGCCGTCGGGCGCAGCGATTACCAGGCGGCCGCCGCAGACCGCGGCCGACCAGAATTCCCACACCGACAAATCGAACGTCGCCGCCGTTTTCAGCAACACCGCGTCATCGTCGGTCAATCCGAATTGCGCTGTCTTCCAGAGCAACTGATTGACAATCGCACCGTGGGAGACCGCGACACCCTTCGGGCGTCCCGTGGAACCCGACGTGAAAATCACATAGGCCGCGTGCTCGGGGCGCAACGGCGCGATCCGCTCTGCGTCGGTGATCGGGGCCGCGTCCACCGCGGACAGGTCCAGTCGATCCAGCGGCACCACCGGCGCAGCGCTGGTCCCGAAACCCGCATCGGCGTTCGTCAGCACACAAACCGGTGCCACCGTCTCCAGTATGTAGTCGCTGCGCTGCGCGGGTTGATCCGGATCGACCGGCACGTAGACACCGCCGGCCTTGCTCACCGCATACATCGCGACTACCAAGTCCACCGAACGCCGAATAGCCAACGCCACCCGCGACTCCAGGCCCACACCAAGCGAAATCAAGTACCGCGCAACCTTGTTCACGCGCGCATCCAGCTCACCGTAGGTGGTCCGAGTCCCGTCGGCGGCGACCAGCGCCGTCGACTCCGGTGTGGCAGCGACGGTCTCATCGAGTAGCGACACCAACGTGGTGGCCGTATTCACCTGGTGCGCGGTGTCATTCCACTCCGTGAGGATCCGTGTACTTTCCTCGGTCGCGAGCAGATCGATAGCTCCGACCGGGACCTGCGGATCCGCGACCACGGCATCGAGCACCCGCACGAACCGGTCCACGAAACCGCGCACCGTCGACTCGTCGAATAGATCCGCGGCGTAGGTGAAGAAGCCACCGATACCCGTCGGCACACCGGCCTCGTCATAGCTGTCGGCCATGATCACATGCAGATCGAACTGCGACAGCTGTCGATCCGTTTCCAATGCCGTGACGGTCAAGCCCGGCAGCTCCATCCTGGCCGGGGCCAGATTCTGGAACGACAGCCCCACCTGGAACAGTGGATGCCGCGCCGTCGAGCGCACCGGATTCAGTACCTCGACCAATTGCTCGAACGGCACATCGGCATGGGCGAACGCTTGGACGTCGATATCGCGTTGCCGCGCAAGCAACTCGGTGAAACCCGTACCCGCGTCCACCCGGGTACGGAACACCAGTGTGTTGACGAACATGCCGATCAGATCGTCCAGCACCGCCTCACCGCGGCCCGCTATCGGTGTACCGATCGCGATATCGTCGGTGCTCGACAAGCGAGCCAGCAACACCGCCAATGCGGTATGCACAACCATGAACAGCGTGGCGCCCTCGGCCCGCGCCAACTTCGTCAGCGCCGTATGCGCACGCGCATCGATGCGTAACTCAACTCGGCCGCCGACGAACGACTGTACCGGCGGACGCGGCCGGTCTCTCGGCAACTCCAGCTCATCCGGTAGGTCGGCAAGGGCGCCCCGCCAGTAGGCGATCTGCTCGGCTGCCAGCGACCCCGGCTGGCCCGCGCTGCCGAGCAACGCACGTTGCCACACCGTGTAATCCGCGTACTGCACGGCGAGCGGTGACCAATCCGGAGCCCGCCCCAGCGTACGAGCCGCGTATGCCGCGGCCAGATCACGAGTGAGCGGGCCACCGGAGTAGCCGTCACCCGCGATGTGATCGACGACCATCCCCAGCACGAATTCACCGTCCGCGACCCGGAACAGTACGGCGCGGACGGGCACCTCGACAGTCACGTCGAAAGTTGTCGAAACCAGTTCCAGTACAGCCGATTCGACCTCAGCGGCGCCGACGTTCCGGACCTCCAGCCGCGGCAGGTCGGAGTGTGCGGGAGGCAGGATGACCTGCACCGGATCCGCTACACCCGACTCATCCACTGCAGGCTGCGGATACACCGTTCGCAGGATCTCATGGCGCACAACGACATCGGTGAAAGCCTGCGCCAGCGCGGCGATATCCAGATCGCCGGTCAAACGGATCGCGACAGGAATGTTGTATGCGGTCGACTCGGTATCGAACCTGTTCAGAAACCACATCCGTTGCTGGGCGGGCGACAGCGGAATACGCTCCGGCCGCGGGCCCGCCACCACGGCGCGGCGCCTCCCGGTACCGGTGAGCTCGGCCACCTCCCGCGCGCAACCCGCGACGGTGGGCGCGGCGAACAGCACACGCACCGGAACACGGGCATCCACCGCCATGCCGAGGCGGGCCGTCACCCGCGTGGCAAGCAGCGAATTGCCGCCCAACTCGAAGAAATTGTCGTCGGCGCCGATCCGCTCGATGCCCAGCACCTCAGCGAAGACCGCGGCCACGGCTTGCTCCGCGACTGTCGACGGTTCCCGGTAGGTGCGCACCGCGAACTGCGGCTCGGGGAGGGCATTTCGGTCGAGCTTGCCGACCGCCGTCAATGGAATCTGGTCGAGCACCACGACCGACGTGGGAACCATATGCGAAGGCAGGCTCCGCGCTGCCCACCGCGCCAGTTGATCCGGATCCAGCGACCGGCCCGTCACATACGACACCAGAATCGTGGTCCCGCTGGGGTTTTCGCGCCCAAGGGTCACCGCGTAGTCCACGTCGGGGTGCGCGGCAAGCACCGCGTCGATCTCCCCGAGCTCGACGCGGAAGCCGCGTACCTTCACCTGGAAGTCTGTGCGGCCCAGGTACTCCAACTCCCAACGGGTAGTCGCGGCAGCCGGTACCTCGACCCATCGGACCAGATCACCGGTCCGGTACATTCGGTCGCCCGGCGGACCCCACGGATTCGCGACGAAATGTCCCGACGTCGAGCCGCAACGGCCGTGATAGCCGCGGGCGAGTGCCGGGCCCGCCAGATACAGCTCACCGATGACACCTGCGGGCACCGGGTGCAACCGCTCATCGAGCACCGCCGCCCACCCGCCGGGTACCGGACCTCCGATCGTTATCCGTTGTCCCGCGAGCAGAGTCGTATAGGTTGCACCGATGGTTGCCTCGGTCGGACCGTATCCGTTGATGAAGCGGCGACCCGGCTGCCACCTGGCCAGCAGTTCGGCAGTGGTGGCCTCGCCCCCTGCGGACACCACCGCCAAGTCGTGCAGACCGGCGGGATCGACGGTGCCGAGCAGCGCGGGAGTGATGATCGTATGGGTCACCCGTTCGCCGCGCAGCAGGTCATGCAGTTCGCTGCCGCCGACGATATCCGGTGCGGCGATAACCAGGGTGGCACCGCTGTAGAAGGCGCTGCACCACTCCTCGACCGATTGGTCGAAACTCGGCGAACACACATGCAGCATCCGATGTTGCGGCCGGAGTCCGAGCAGGTCGACAGTGTGGCCGACGAGTCCACCGAGCCCGGCGTGGGTGACGGCGACCCCCTTGGGCAATCCGGTGGACCCCGACGTGTAGATCACATAGGCCGGGTGCGACATGCGCAGTGGCGCGCGACGGTCCGCGTCGGTTACCGCGGCCGCCGTGTGGGCGGCGCAGCGCGCGAGCAATGCCGGATCGTCGAACACCAGCCAATCCACCGTGTCGGGCAGCCCTGCCTGCTCAGCAACTGTAATGCCCACCACCGCACCGGAATCGGCCACCATGTGCCGCACCCGGTCCACCGGATAGTTCGGATCGACCGGCAGATACGCGCCACCCGCCTTGGCGACCGCCCATACCGCCGCGATCATCTCGTACGAACGTCGCATCGCCAACGCAACCACTGTCTCCGGCGCGACACCTCGATCGATCAGCACGCGCGCCAGACGCGACGACAGCTCATCGAGCTCACCGTAGGTGTACGCCCGCCCCGCGTCGCGTACCGCGACTCGATCACGCCCGAATCCGACGCCCCGGGTGAGGAGATCCGGCAGCATCCCGACGGTAGCCGGAGCGCCGCCGCGGATTCGGGTCAGCTGCTCGTATTCGTCGTCGATCAACAGCGGCAGATCGCCGACCTGTGCCGCGGGCTCGTCCACGACCGCCGCCAGCATCCGAACGAACCGCCGGGCAAACATCTGCGCCGTACCGTCATCGAAAAGATCCCGCGCGAAAGACAGCTCGCCGTGCATCCGGTCCGAGTCACCATCCGCGGCCGAGATCGACAGTGCCAGATCCCCGACCGCATCCGGTGGACTCTGGAACGACAGAGCCACCTGGAACAGGGGATGTCGATCCGGCGACCGTCGCGCTCCCAACAGATCGGCCAATTCGTCGAACGGAATACCGGCGTGCGCGAACCCTTGCAGCTCACGCTGGTGTGCCTCCGGTAGTAGGTCGGCGAAGCGCGCGCACCGATCCACGCGGTGACGCAGCACCAACTCGGTTCGATGGCCACCTGGCGCCGCAGTGCCGATCGCGATGTCGTCGGAGCTAGAGAGCCGCGCGAGCACTACCGCCAATGCCGTGCGCACCACCGCGGTCCATGTCACGCCCGCCGTGTGCGCAAGCCGTCGTAGGCCCAGGTGTACCTCGTTCGGCACCGAGAACTCGACCTGCCCACGGACATCGGACCGCACCGCCGTGCGCGGCCGGTCTGTTGGCAGCTCCAGTCGATCGGGCAAGCCCGCCAATGCCGTGCGCCAGTATCGAGATCTGGTTATCGGGTCGTCCAATTCGGTAGCGCACAGCAGCGCGATATCGGCGGCGGTACGGTCCGGTGTCGCGAGCAGATCGCTGAGCACGCTGCGCAGCCGATCGGCCACGGCCCGCGCCGTCTCGTCGGCGACGATATCGCGCCGGTACTTCACCTGCACCAGCGTCCGGGTATCCAGGAAGACCACAACGGTGATCGGATAGTGCGTGAAGTCGGCCCCGCGCATTTGCTCGATCCGCAACCCGTCGATGGCGCCGCCGGCCTGCTGTAGCCCCTCGGCGTCGACCGGGTAGGACTCGAAGACCAGCATCGTGTCGAACAGTTCGTCACGGGGGATGGCAGCCGACGGAGCCTGCGTAGTCGGCGGGGTGGGTGAATACAGCGGGGTGGCAGCCGACGGGGCCTGAGTAGTCGGCGGGGTGGGTGAATACAGCGGGGTGGCAGCCGAGGGAGCCTGCGTAGTCGGCGGGGTGGGTGAGTGCAGCGGGTGCGCGAGGCGTTGGATCGCGGCGAGTCCGAGGTGGTGATGGTCCAACAGCGACGCTTGCTCGGCCTGCAAACCCGCCAGCAGGGTCGGCACCGTCGTGCCGCGATCGAATCGGATTCGTACCGGGATGGCATCCACGAACAGGCCGATCATGTCGCCGATACCGTCGAGTTGCGGTGGTCTGCCGGAGACGGTGGCGCCGAAGACGACGTCGTCGCGTCCGGTGCTAGCGGCGACGACCAGACCCCACGCCGCCTGAATCACCGTATTCGCGGTGACCTCGGCCGTAGCCGCGTACGCGGTGAGCGCCGAGGTCTGTGCGGTCGACAGATCGAATTCACGGACGCCGAACCCGTCGCCGGCCGGTGCGGGCCATGCCAGTTCGGGGGCGAGCATGGTCGCGGTGGCGCCGGTCAACATCTCCGACCAGGCGCGCGCCGCGGCCTCCCGGTCTTGCTGCGCGAGCCAGCGCAGGTAGTCGCGGTAGGGCCGGACCGGTGCGAGCAGCGATGTGTCGCCGCCGGTCGCGTACAGAACCAGCAGCTCCTTCATCAACAGCGGCATCGACCAGCCGTCGAGCAGGATGTGGTGTCCGGTCAACACGAGGTGGCTGTATTTTTGGTGTCCGGAGTCGTTGGTGTACACCGTGAATCGCAGCAGCGGCGCCACCGCCGGATCGAATCCGCGTCGCCGCTCGGCGACCAGCAGGTCCGGCAGCTCGGCCTCGGACACGCCGTCGACAACCTGCCACGGCACCTCGACCCCGTCCACCACCAGCTGCACCGACGTCCCGTCGGCGGTGGGGACGAAGGCCGACCGCAGGTTCGCGTGCCGGTCCAGAATCGTCTGCGCGGCGCGGCGCAACCGGCCCATATCCAGCTCGCCGGTCAGCCGCGCCGCCAGCTGGATGATGTAGGCGTCGACCGAACCGTCCAGTAGTTCGATGAGCACCCGCAACGAGCCTTGCAGCGGTGACAGCGGCAGCACATCCGACAGGCCGGGATAGTTCCGCCGCCACTGGTCCAACTCGACCTGGGAGACCCGCACCAGCGGCACATCCGACGGAGTCAGACCGCCGACGGCCGGATCCTTCGAGTGGTCGGCGATCGCGGTGAGCGCGGCCAGCCAGTCCTCGGCCAACTCCCGCACCGCCGCTTGGTCGAGGATGGCGGCGGCGAAGGCGAACGACGCCACCATCCGCGGGCCATCCTCGGTATCGCTGACGATCGTGTTGATGTCGATCACCGCGGACAGTGGCAGGTCCGGATTCGGCTCAGCGGCAACGGTTCCCAGGTCACCGGTCGGCAACCAGCCCGCATCCGAACCGATGTCCGCCACCGCGGCCGCGGAGACGCGGCCGAGGTAGTTGAAGCTGATCTGCCCGAGATCACCAGCCAGCGCGTCGGCGGTATCCGGATTCAGATGCCGAAGCAGGCCGAAACCGATGCCTCGATCCGGTACGGAAAGCAGTTGCTCCTTCACCGATTTCAGCACTGCGGCGGTCGCCTCGCCACCGGCGAGGGCGGCCTCGGTGTCGGTGCCCGACAGGTCGATGGCCACCGGACTGATGCTGGTGAACCAACCCACAGTGCGGGTCAGGTCGGCGCCGGGTATCGCGTCTTCCTCGCGCCCGTGCCCCTCGAGTCGCAGCAGAGTGACCGGAGCATGGATACCGCGGCGCGCCCGCCAGGAACGCACCGCCATCGCGAGCGCGGCGAGCAGACTGTCATTGGCACTGCCCTGGTATAGCGCGGGAACCTTGGTGAGTACCGCGTCGGCGACCTCGACCGGAACCCGGATATCGAACACACCCCTGGTTTGGAAGGTATCGGCGACCGAGTCCAAGGCGCGCGTGCCGAGCAGCGGATCCGGTGTGGCCAGAACCCGCTGCCAATAACCGAGTTCCTCGGCACGGTCCGGTGTGGCAGCCGCTTCCACCAAACCGTGCGCCCAGCGCCGGAAGGAGGTGCCGACGGTGGGCAATGCCACCGGCTGCCCGGCGCTGCGCTGTGCCCACGCCAGTACGAGATCCGGGATCAGGATGCGCCACGAGACACCATCGGTCACATAGTGATGGACCGCGACCGCGACAGCGTCGCGCGCGTCGGGCCTGCGCAGCCAGGTGCACGTGATCATCCGGCCCGCAGCGGGATCCAACCTGGCCAGCGCGGAATCCATGGCCGCGTTGGCAATCCGGTTCAGCTCGGCCTCGTCGATACCAGCAGGCACCTCGATCTCGGCCACCAGCGCGTCGACCTCGATGGCGCCACGAGCCGATACCTCGAACCGCCACGAGTCGTCCACCTGCCACACCCGCGAGCGCAGCACATCATGATGATCGAGCACCGCACCGACGGTGGCCACCACACCCGCGCGATCGATCCCCTCCGGCAAACCGAGCACCATGCTCTGGGCGAACCGACCGAACGAACCGTTGGCGAGGAACCAAGCAAGGACCGGGGTCAACGGAACCGGGCCGACACCACCGCCGGGCAACTCCGCCAAAACCGCCGCCGACTGCGCACCGACCACGGCAATACGAGCCAACCCCGCGACTGTCTTCTGCTCGAACACATCTCGCGTGGTGAACACCATTCCCGCCGCCTTGGCCCGCGACACCAACTGGATCGACATGATGCTGTCACCACCGACCGCGAAGAACGAATCGTCCACCCCGACCCGCTCCACACCCAGCACCTGCGCGAAGAGTTCGGCAAGCCGTGCCTGCACCGTGCCGACCGGAGCACGCGACGCAGACGTCGGGAACACCGGCTCCGGCAACGCTTTACGGTCCAGCTTTCCATTCAAAGTCAACGGAACCCGGTCCAGCACCACAATCGCCGTGGGCACCATATGCGACGGCAGGATCGCGGCCGCATGCTCTCGCAGCCCGGCTGGATCCACGACCCGTCCCGGCGCCGCCCGCACATACGACACCAATACCGTTGCACCACCGGGCATTTCGCGACCCAGCGTGACCACGAAATCGACATCGGCATGTCGCCCGAGCACGGTATCGATCTCGCCGAGCTCGATACGGAAACCACGGACCTTCACCTGGAAATCAGTGCGACCGACATAGTCGAGCTGCCAATCCGCCGACGCAACGGCGAGATTGCCTGCCCGCTGCTCCGGGGCCGCGTACCAGCGCACGAGGTCGCCGGTGCGATACATCCGCGAACCCGGCCCACCCCAGGGATTGGCGACAAACCGCTGCGCGGACAACCCGGCACGGTGCCAGTAGCCGCGAGCCAACCCGGCGCCGGCCAGATACAGCTCACCCGTAACTCCGGGCGGTACCGGATTCAATCGCGAGTCCAGCACGAACGCCGAGCTACCCAGAATCGGCTTACCGACCGTGATGTGCTGCCCTGCAACCAGTTCCACATTGGACGACATGACCGTCGCCTCGGTCGGACCGTAGGCGTTGAACAACCGGCGGCCCGGCTGCCACTTGGCCAACAGCTCCGGGGTAAGCACATCCCCACCCACGAAAAGCACTTCCATCCGGTCCGCAGCGGCCGGATCGACCGTGCCGAGCACCGCCGGAGTGATGATCGTGTGCGTCACCCCCTCGGTCCGCAGCAACTCACCGAGTTCCGTTCCGCCCATGACATCCGAGGGCACGACCACCAACGTCGCCCCCACCGAGAACGCGCACATCCATTCCATCACCGACGGATCGAAACTCGGCGAACAGATATGTAGGTACCGGTGGTGCGGCTCGAGGCAGTACTGGCCGACCGAATGATCGACCAGATCGCTCAACCCGCCATGGGTTACGGCGACTCCCTTGGGTAGGCCTGTCGAGCCCGAGGTGTAGATCACATACGCCGGATGTTGCGTCCGTAACGGCACGATCCGCTCGGCATCGGTAACCGTGTCGGCGGATTTGCCGGCACACAACACCGCCGTCGCCGGTGCGTCCAGCACCAGCCAATCCACCTCATCGGGCAGCCGGTCGACCTGGTCGGAGCCGGTAATGCCAAGGGCCGCGCCGGAATCGGTCAGCATGTGCCGCACCCGATGCGCGGGATGAGCCGGGTCGACCGGTAGGTGCGCACCGCCGGCCTTGGCGATCGCGATTGCCGCCAGCACCATCTCGTAGGAGCGGGGCAGTGACACCGCGACCGGCAGTTCGGGACCGACACCTCGATCGATCAAGACTCTCGCCAGCCGCGACGACTGTTCGTCGAGTTCGCCATAACTGATCGACCGACCCCGGTATCGCACCGCAACCCGGTCCCTGCCCAAGGCGACTCCACGAGTCAGCAGATCGGGCAGCAACCGGGGTTCCCGCGCGTCATCGTCGTCGACCCGGGTCAGCAGGGCCAATTCGTCATCCCCGAGCAACGGCAGGTCACCGATCGGGTCCCCAGGGCGGTGCACGGCGGCCGCCAGCAGCCGGAGGAATCGTTCGGCGAAAATCTCCACGGTGCGCCGGTCGAACAGATCGCTCGCGAAAGAGAGGTTCGCGGCGATGCGGGCGCTGTCCGGGTTCTCTCGAATGTGCAGGGATAGATCGAACGGCCCGCGTGCGACCGGAGTCCGAGCACCGACGGACAACATCACCTGTGCCAGCGACCGGGCCGGATCGAGCAATGCCACCAACTCGTCGAACGGCAGGTCTGCTCGTGCGAATGCCTGTAGGGCAATGTCTTTCGCGTTCGCGAGCAGATCATCGAAGCAGATTCCACCCGGCACCCTGGTGCGCAGTACCACGGTGTCGACCGCTCCGGCTATCTCGGCGGGGGTGCCGATCGCGATGTCATCGTTCCCCGATAGTCGCGCAAGTAGTACCGCGAATGCCGCGTGTGCAACGGTGAACACCGTGGTATCGCGTGTCCGCGCAAGCTGGTGTAGACGGTGCCGCAGATCCGCACCGATCTCGAACTCGACGCACGAGTCCGCAAGGGAGGGCATCGCAACCCGTGGGCGATCTGTGGGCAGGTTCAGCTCATCCGGCAGACCCTGGAGCGCGGTGCGCCAGTAGCGCGTCTGCGAGATCAGATCGCCGCGATCATCGAAGAACCGATTGATTTCCGCCGGCGTGCGCTCCGGCGTCGCGACGAATTCACCGATCAGCACCCGCAACCGCGCGGCGAGCGCCTGCGCGGTCGCGGTGGTGATCATGTCGCGCCGGTACTGCACCTGTACATGCAGTTGGGTGCCCAACTCGACCACTACAGCCACCGGATAGTGCGTGAAGTTGCGACCTTGTAGATCGACGATCTCCAGCCCGTCGATGCTCGCGTGGGCCTGCCGCAAACCATCGGTGTCGACGGGATACGACTCGAAGGCCACCAGAGAATCGAACAACTCATCCGCACCAGCGGCGCGCTGAATATCGGCCAACCCGATGTGATGGCAGTCGAGCAACGAAACCTGTTCGGACTGAAGCCGAATCAGTAGTTGCCGCACCGGCGCATCGGAGTCGAACCGAACCCGAACCGGGACGGTATTCGCGAACAGGCCGACCATTTCGTCGACCCCGTCGACCTGCGGCGGCCGCCCGGAAACCACCGCGCCGAATACGACATCATCGCCGCCGGCACAGGCCGCGAGCACCAGACCCCAGGCCGCCTGGAGTACCGTGTTGACGGTGACCTCGGCTGCGGCAGCGAACGCGAGCAGCTCCGCTGTTTCGGCAGGTGACAGTTCGGCCGCGCAGACCCCGTGGCCGTCGGCGGCCGTCGTGGGCGGCGGCAGCGTGGGGGCCAGTCGAGTCGGCGTCAGATCCGCCAGCGCTGCGCGCCACGTCTGCAAGGCAGCGTCGCGGTCGTAGCGCGCCAACCAGGCGAGATAGTCCCGATACGGCCTGACTCGCGGCAGCGGCGTCGAATCACCGTCGGCCGCATAGGAAACCAGCAGTTCCTTCATCAGCAACGGCATCGACCAGCCATCCAACAGGATGTGATGCGCGGTCAACACCAGATGCACGCGTCCGGAGTTCGTGCGATACACCGTGAAGCGCAGCAATGGGGCCACCGTCGGATCGAACCCGAGACGTGCTTCCGCGGCCAGGAGCGAGGCCGGATCGGTGTCGGATGTGTCGACGATCCGCCACGGGACCGCCAGACCCTCGGCAACGACCTGGACGGGGGTGCCCTCGGCCGAAGTTCGGAACGCGGCCCGCAGGATCACATGCCGATCCAACATCGCCTGCGCCGCCCGCCGCAGCCGATCCAGATCGATCACGCCGGACAACTCCACCGCCAACTGCAGCAGATAGGGATCTGCCGAATCGTCGGAAAGCTGTGTCAGGAAAAGCAATCCGAGCTGCAGGGGCGACAGCGGCAGGACATCGAGCAGACCCGGGTGCTCCCGCTGCCAGATATCGAGTTCACCCTGGGTGATTCGCACGAGCGGGACATCCGCCGGCGTCAGGCCACCGGCCGCCGGATCGTGTACATGTCCGGCAAGCATGGTCAGTGCGGCGACCCAGTACTCGGCCAGCTCCCGCACGCAGGCCTCGTCGAGGATCTCGGACGCGTACGCGAAGGACGCGTTCATCTGCGCGCCCGCGTCGGTATCGGTAACGATCGCGTTGATGTCCACCACGGCGGCTGCGGGCATCGCCCGATCCTGGTCGGCTTCCGGGGCGCCCCAGTCGGCGGTCGGCAGCCAACTTCGATCCGTCAGCGATTCCGGCACGTCGCTCGCGGAAATCCGACCGAGATAGTTGAAACCGATCTGGCCCAGTGCACCGCCGAGTTGGCCCGCGGTATCGGTGTTGAGATGACGCAGCATGCCGAAACCGATGCCCTTTTGCGGCACCGCGAGCAGTTGCTCCTTCACCGTCTTGAGCATCGCCGCGGTCGCGTCGGCGGTGTTCCATGCGGCGTCGGCGTCGATGCCGGACAGATCGAGCACCACCGGATACATGCTGGTGAACCAGCCGACAGTGCGGTTCAGGTCGGCGCCGGCGACGGCGGCTTCTTCACGACCGTGGCCCTCGAGCCGGATTCGTGTGGCCGCGGCATCGACCCCTCTTATCGCCCGCCACGAGCGCACCGCCAGCGCCAACGCCGCGAGCAGACTGTCGTTGACCCCGCTGCGATACAGCGTCGGCAACTCGGTCAACACCGCGTGGGTGACCTCGGCCGGCACCGTGACGGTGAAATGTCGCACCGTTGCCGCGGTGTCGACGACCGGGTCGAGTGCCCGCGCGCCCAATAGCGGATCGGTGACGGTCAGAACCTGTCGCCAGTACGGCAGCTCGCTGGTACGGTCCGCGGCCGTCGACGCCTCGACCAGACCGTGTGCCCACCGCCGGAACGACGTGCCGACGCCGGGCAGGGCGATCCGATGTCCACCGTCGCGTTGCGCCCACGCGGTCACCAAGTCCGAGATCAGAATGCGCCACGACACGCCATCGATCACGTAGTGATGCGCGGCGATGATCAGCGCATCCCGGCCGTCCGGCCGAGACAGCCAGGTGCAGGCGATCATCCGGGCCGATGCCGGATCTAGCGTAGCGAGGGCGGAATCCATTGCCGCACTGGCGGTTACGCACAACGCATCGGTGTCCAGTCCCGTGGCCACGTCGATATGAGTGAGCAGCGCGTCCACGTCCACCGCGCCCGGCGGCAGAGTGTGCAGCTCCCATCGCCCGTCGACAGACCACACCCGTGCGCGCAGCATGTCGTGGTGGTCCAGCACCGCGGCGAGCGTGGCCACCAAACCAGACCGGTCGATGTGCTCGGGTAGGGCCAGCACCATCTGCTGGGTGAACCGGCCGAACGACCTCCCTCCGACGAGGTGGGCGGCCAACACCGGTGTCAACGGAATCTCCCCGACACCGCCGCCGGGCAACTCCGCGAGCCTCGGCGCGGATTCGGCACCGATCACAGCGACCCGGGCCAACCCGGCCACGGTGCGCTGCTCGAATACATCCTGGGGGGTGAACAGTAGCCCTGCCGCACGGGCCCGCGACACCAGCTGGATCGATAGGATGCTGTCTCCACCGGCGGCGAAGAACGAGTCCTCCGCCCCGACCCGCACACCGAGCACTTGGGCATACAACTCGGCGAGCCGGGATTCCACGGCGCCCACCGGAGCACGCGACACCGCCGCCTCGAACACCGGCTGGGGCAACGCCTGCCGATCGAGCTTTCCATTGGCGGACAAGGGGATCTCGTCGAGCACAACGATCGCGGACGGCACCATATGGCCGGGCAATGAGCCTGCGACGAAGCGCAGGAGTTCTCCGGCGTCGATGGAAATGCCGTTGCGTGGCAGCACATAGGAGACCAGTACGGTCGCGCCCGAGGGCGCGAGCTTGCCGAGAGTCGCGGCGTATTCGATTTCGGGATGAGCGGTCAGTGCGGCGTCGATCTCACCTGGCTCGATACGGAAGCCGCGGATCTTGACCTGGAAATCCGAGCGGCCCAGATATTCGATCGCGCCATCGACCATGCGGCGCCGCACCAGATCGCCGGTGCGATACATCCGTACGCCAGGAGAACCGGCTTCCCCGCCGAACGGATTGGCCACGAATCGTTCCGCCGTGAGCGCCGCCCGCCCGAGGTAGCCCTGCGCCAGCGCGGGGCCGGAAAGGTAGAGCTCGCCGATCACGTCGGTGGGTACCGGGCGCAACCGCGAATCCAGCACCACCGCACCGACTCCCGGTAAGGCGGTACCGATGGTGATCGGCTGCCGAGGCACCAACTCGGCGCTTTCAGCGGCGAGAATGGTGACCTCGGTGGGCCCGTAAGCGTTGTAGAACGACCGCCCGGCGACCGCCCACCGCTCGACCAGCCGGGGGCCGAACGCATCACCCGCGACGACAACGACCCGCAACGCGTCGAGTCCGACCGGATCCACCGACTCCAGCGCCGCGGGCGTGATCAGCATGTGCGTGACACGCTCACGACGTAGCAGCTCGGCCAGTTCGGCGCCGCCGAACACCGTCGGCGGGGACACCACGAGAGTGGCACCGGAACTGAAAGCGAGCAGCAGTTCGAGCACCGATACGTCGAAGTTCGGCGAGCAAACGTGCAGCACCCGCGAATCGCCATCGACCGCATAACGCTCTCGCTGAGCGTTGACCAGCATCGCAAGACCGGCGTGGGTCACCGCAACGCCCTTCGGGCGACCGGTGGAGCCGGAGGTGTAGATGACGTAGGCCGGATGCTGTTCGGTCGGTGTCCCCACCCGATCGACGTAGGAGATCGGATGGCCGGGTCGTGCCGCGATCCGCTCCCGGTGCAGCGGATCATCGATGTCGAGCCAGTAGATCTCGGTGCCGAGCCGCGAGTGATGCGTCGAGTCGGTGAGCCCCAGCACCGCCCGCGAGTCGGCGACTATGTATGCGCTGCGCTCGGGCGGAAGGGTGGGGTCGACCGGCACGTAGGCCGCACCGGTCTTGGCGATGGCCCATACAGCCAGCACCGATTCGATCGAGCGGGTGAAGCCGACGGCAACGACGTCGCCGGGGCCTACGCCCCGCTCGATCAGTTCCCGTGCCAGTCGCGATGAGGACTCGTCCAGCTGCGTGTAGGTGAGTTCGCGCTGATCAGCCGGTTCGCCGGTCGGGTTGTAGCTGATCGCGATCGAGTCGGCCGCGGATTCGACCGCCGCGGCCAACAACTGCATGAAGAGCGGGCTACTCGATCTGCGGCGAATTCGACCTCGAACAGTGCGACGAACCCTATCCATTCGAGTACTACAGTCCTCTCGCGTCGAGCCCACAGGTTTAGCCGAAACCCACGAACCCGGCCGGATCCTGGCACCATTGGCGGACCAGTGTCGAACAAAGCGAGAAGGAATCGATTTTGGAGTATTTCTGCCCTATCAAATCACAGGCACCGGCGTCATGACGTCACATGGGTCGCATCCGGGGCGGGTCACTCACCGGTTGCTGGATACATGGTGTCTCGATGCCGCGTAGGGCTCGCCCCGGCTGTTCCGCTATGACACGCTGAATAGCTTCGCCTGTCCGGATACAACGGTGTCATTGCGGTCGACGAGGGCGACTCGCACCTGGACCTGGCCCGAACCCAGGGGTGGCTGGCCAGCGGTTGCGGTCATCGGGATGCTCGCGTCGTGTTGGGCGTTGTCGCAGGTGACGGCGTTCTGAATGCCCTGGGCGGCGGGACCATCGGCAGTGGGTTCGCCCATCATCGCCTGAATACTGGCGACTCCGTCGGAGTCGTCGCAACTATAGGTGACTTGAACTATGGTCGGTCCGGCGCGGGAGATGTCGATGGTCGCCGCGGCTAGAGCGGGGGCAGCCGTCACAACCAGCGCGGTCGCCATCGCTGCGAAGCCGGTCGCGACACGGGTGGTGCGCCGACAATTCCGAGTAGTCGTCATGGATCTCGGTTCCTCCTGTGTAGCGGGGATGAATCGCTGAACACAACGGGAAGAGAACGCGGCACTCGCCGTGCCGCACCCATCCATGGTCCCAGCCCGCGGGTCTGCGTGCGTGGGAAATCCGCTAGGGCGCCTCGTGACGCTGCTCCTGTGGGTTCACTGGTGCTTCTCGGCGGATATGTAGGACGCCCGCTGTAACCGATGCCAGGATCACTGCCTGCCGCACACCCCGCTGCCATGCCGCGGCGAAGAAATCGTCGAAGAACTTTGTCCGAACCCCCATGAAGCGCCCGAACAGTCCGACTGTGCCCGCCGATGCCGGGTCGTCCAGTTTCCGCAGGAAGTGCGGTTCACCCGCCGCCTGGACGAACCATGCCGCGTAGTCGTCGTGAATCATCGGCTCGGGATCGAGCGTCTCGAGTGCGCGAAATGTGGCGACGCCCAGGGCGGTCAGACCCACGCTCGTAACGATGTCCCAGCTGTCTCCGTCCGTTCGCATAAATATCACCTCATCGGTCAGCGATCGATGGCAGGTCCTGCAGCCGTCAGGTGTGGGATCGGAAACGGGGGTTTACGACGCGCTCGAGGGCCGCCAGATCCGATTGCAGGGCGTAGAAGGTGCGCAGGGCGACGGCGAAGGCGATAAGCCCACCGATACAGAGCGCTACGATCGAGCCGATCACCGTGTGCTGCTGGTGCGGAGTAAGGAATATCAGCCCCAACGACACGCCGATCAGCGGAACCGATGCCGCCACACCGAGATACACGCGGCTGCGCCGGATCAGCCGGTGTAGTCGGGGGGCGTCGTCGGGGGAGATGCCACCGGCAGCGACCAAACCTGGGTAGTACCAGCGCAAGACGAAAAAGGTGGCCGGAAAGTACGTGTACACGACCGCCACCGCGGCCGCGACGAGGCTCGAGACAATCAGATTCGCCAGCAGCCCGCCCGGTATGGGCCCCAGCGACAGCAGCTTCACCGCGAAGATACCCATGGCCAGGATCCATCCGATAAACGCGACCGCCGCGATCCGGTCGCCGCACGCAAGGGTGTCGGCGCGTGCCCGGGCCAGGGTGGCCTCGTCGAAGCATTTGCCCCGGCGTAGGCCGTCGGGCACCAGGAAGACGTTGCGGCACCAGTACAGCAGGCCGGCGATGGCAACCGGATAGGAGATCGCGATCACCACGTACCCCAGGTGGGTAAGCCGCCCGGCAGCCTCGGAGCCCAGTTGGAGTTGGATCAGCCGGACATTATGTGCTGACAGGTACAGTCCCGCCGCGACTTGGCCGAACATGCTTGCCGGAATCACCACCGGGATCGGCCGCATGCGCAGCCGTGCTCGCAGGCTGTGTGCGGGCGGGTCGACCAGGTCGCGGGCGGCCCGGTCCTGGCTCAATTCCAGCTGCTGGGCCAGTTCGGCGCCGCCGGGGTAGCGATCTGCGGGGTGGGGCGCAAGGCAGGTGAGCAGCGCATGACGCAGTAAGGCCGGGCAGTCCGGGGGCAGGTCGCCCGCCAGGGTCGTATCGTCGAGACGGCGGCGTCGATCGATCATCGCCTGCAACGATTGCTCCGATTCGCCGGCTCCGTAGCCGTCGTCGAACGGTCGCCGTCCGGTGAGTAGCTCCCACAGGACCACAGCCAGCGAGTAGAGGTCGCTGCGGGTGTCGAGATCGGCGGCGGTGGTGGCCAGGTTGGGGTGACAGGCCTCGAGTTGTTCGGGGGACATGTAGACCAGCGAGCCGCCGAAGTAGGCGACCGGGTTCGCGCCGGGCAGGTGGCGGCTGAAGCTGATGTTGAAATCGGCCAGTTTGGGCTGGCCGTCGGTGGTCAGCAGGACATTCGCGGGTTTGATGTCGCGGTGCAGCACACCGTGGTGATTGGCGTAGTCGAGCGCGGTGGCCAGCCGAGCGCCCAGCCAGGCGACGGTTTCTGGCCAGGTGAGCTGTTCCAGTTCCGCGCGCGCGGGCGAGGGCTGCGGCTGGAGAACGCCGCCGCTCATGGTGGCGGCGTCGATGGCCTGCAACAGCAGCTTGCCGCCGCGTCGGACCGGTGGGGTGCTGTGCAGCAAGCGCAGCACGCCCAGCAGGGTGCCGCCGGGTACGTACTGCATGTACATCAGTTTCAGATGCTGTTCGGCGAGTTGACGCTGATCGAAGACGCGCACGATGTAGTCGTGGTCGAGCTGGGCCAGCGTCTGCGGTTCGGTGCCCCGGTCGCGGGAGATCTTCACCGCCACCAGTCGGCTCATCGATCGCTGCCGAGCCAGGAATACGCGCGCGAAGGCGCCGCTGCCCAGCGGCAGCAGCAGATCGAAATCGTCGACGGAGGCGCCCGTATTGATGGAGTCGAGGGCGTCGAGCGCCCTGGGGTCGGCCAGCAGCGTGTTGCGCAGGCCGCCAACGTCGAAAGTCTCGGTGATGCGGGCCATTTGGGCCGGATAGTCGTGCTCGTACTCGGTGAGGTCGATGTCGTGGCGGCAGCTGCGGGCACTGATCTCCTCGTAGATGAGATCCGGCGGCAGCGGGGCGGTGCCCAGTTCCGGGAACTGTTCGCGATAGTCGGCAAGGCGCAGCGCGTTGTCGCTGCGCTGCCAGCGTTCGTGCAGATCCACTTTGATCAGCTCGATCAACGTGGTCCGTCGCAGCGCGGGCTCGACCGGGAGGTGGGTCGCCAGATCGGGCGGTTCGCTCGATGCTTTCCAGTCCCCGGCGAACTGGGCAACCAGAGTCGTCAACGCGGTCCGCGTTGCCGTCGCGCGGGCGACACCGGCGCCGGGTGTGCTCGCTCCGAGGTTCTGATCCATCGTCGCTCGCTTCGAAGTGGTTGAGCTCGGTCCCGCACCGAGGGGTGTTGGATCCCTCCGGCGAGCACTTCACAAACAGCCTTTCGCTCTTGTGTCCATTTGTCCACCCCCATCGGCGACCGATGATTTTAAATAATTGGTGAACCGGGCCGCGGCTCTCTGTCGAATTGCATGACATGCCCGGCGGCGTCTGATGCCGCATCTGCCGCGTTCTGTCCACGGTCACCGATCCGCCCCCCAGCCTGCGAACTTGGCGCTTTCGACGTACCGGGCGCGTAATGTGGCTCGTCGGGTTTTCTGAACCCGGAGTGCTGCAATACCTATCGCCATAATTGGGACGATTTGCGGTGCCGGGTGGGGCCATTTGCGTCGTTCATATGCGAAGAACATTTGTGATCCGGCATGGCAGGATTTCATTTCCGAATTGTATTCGGCGAGTGAGACTTTCGATTCTTTGCGGGGCGTACTTCGGCTCGATCGCCGCCGTCGAATTAGGCAGTGACGACGATACTTTCGCGCTGGGGCTGATCAATTCCCCACGGGCACTGGAGATCGTCGACGTCGAGCGGGCCTACGGGATCTCGGTCGGTGTCGAGGATCTCGATCTCGACAACTTCCGTACCGCGGCCCGCGCGGCCGAGTTCGCCGAGCGCAAGCAGTCCGGGACGGGTCGTGGCCGCGGAATCGGATGCGGCCCAGTGGGATCGCGCGTGCTTGCCCGACGAAATGATCACGCTCACGGCCCGGACCGGGCTGCTGGGTGCCGATCGGCCGGTGACATTCGGTGGCGCGGGTCGGGATGCTCGTGAACTCGGCCGGATCGCCGCGACGCTCGGGGAACACTGCACGAGTTTAAGATCGCTGGTCACGGTGCACGGCATGGTCGCCGCCGCGCTGGATCGGTGGGGAACCGCCGCGCAGCGCCGCGACTGGCTGCCGAGGCTCACCGCAGGGGAGGTTGTTGCCGCGCTGGCGGCGACCGAGGCCGGAGTGGGGCCGACTTAGCCGGTGCTGCAACGACTTTCAATCCGCCGAAAGTGATTCATCACTGAATTCAGGTCACGAATATCTGTTCGCGGCGATTGTGGCGGCCTTGCGACGGGCATCGTCGGCGGCGTGCATTTCGTTTGCGTACAGCAGGCCGAAGGTGAAGCCGTTCTCGCCCGCTGTTGTGCCTGCGGTCGTCGCGGTGCGCCACAGGAATTGTGAAGATACGATGCCGTCGTTGTAGTCGCCGAGCACGCGTTGAATCGTCTTGTAGTACTTGATGTTCGGCTTCGCTTGCTTGCGTTTTCCCGCGGGCTCGAGCAGTTCGGCGGCATAGCGGGCTCGTTTGGCGGCTTTGCGGGCTCGGTGCAATGACGCGTGCCGTTGGTTGTGCAGGCCGGTCGTGAGCCGGTGATCGGCTTTGCGCGCGGCTTTGTGTGTCCGTTTCACGAGTTCACGTCGGCGAACTCGTCGGTCGAACGGTGGCTGCGATTGCCAGGCATGCAGGGTCGCGAGCAACTTCAAGTAGCGGGTCGAGTCCATGGCCGCGGTGAGTGCGTCGCGGCTGGGCACCTGTCGGGCCAGGATCGTGCTGTCGATGCGCGCGGCGATCGGGCCGAGAACGAGTTCGGGCGGCAGTTTGTTCACCTGGTCGGCCAGACGGCGATGTTGGACGTGGCAGTCGCGCACATCGCCGAGTAACCCCGCATACCATTTCAATTCGTCCTCGATGGCACCGATGGCGGAACGGTCCAGCAGCTTTCCGAAAACGCGGAGGGTGCTGCGCAGGCGCCGCGTCGCGACGCGGGTGTCGTGGATCGGATCCTGGCCGCGGCGCAAAGCGACGTCGCCAGCGAAGATCATATCGATCTGCGCGGTCATGTAGTTATAGATGGCGCGCTCCGCGGCAGTGTCGGTGTCCGGGCCGGACCGCGCGGGTAGCACGCGAGACAGCTTGGAGGGAAACTCCGACCTGCGTGCGCCCGCCTTGGCGAGGCTGTCCGCCAGCGCCGCGGGTACCGCGTCGGTCCGCGGGCCGAGTTCGACCTCGATCTCGTGCCAGGCGACGGAACCGCTGTCTGCCGGTGTCGTATCGACGATGTCATCGTCGACTTCGACTATCAATTCACCGTCCGGCCCGAGTACGCGGTGGCGATTACGCAGCGTGTGAATTGTGGTAACCGCGTGCAGTTGCTTGCCCAGCGCCGCGCCGGTGACCACCTCGATCAACTCGGGCGGCAGTTCCTCCGAGAGCGGGGCATGCAATTCGGTGCGACCCTTCGGATGGGGAACTTTCAACTGCCAACCGGATTCGTCGGTGCCTTCGCGCCGCCGCAAGGTGAGATTGTGAGCGAGCAGGTCTCGCTCGGGGGTGTCGAAATAGGTGCTGGTCAATTCGACCGATGTCTTTTCGACACGACTGTCGGAGGCCAGGTTGTCCAATGGCGGAAGTGTAAAGACCCCGTCGACCTCCCATTTGCTTTCGCGTTCCACTACTTTCTCCATACATTGGGCGTTCCCGGCCCACCGCACCCGAAACAGCTGGGTTCACCCCGCGATCGATCTCGTCGCGGAGTTGGCCGGTCGCCAGCAAGTGACGTCGCGGCATGGTCATTTCGACCAGGCCGGCTTGCCCCCCACCTGGGTGAGCGAATCGTCGACATGGAGGATCCGCACCTCGACCGAGCGCGCTCGACGCAGCGCGAAGCTGCGCCGCCTTGCTCGTCGCGACTCAGGGCGAAGAGCACTGATCGCGATCCAGTGCGGTGGCCAGTGGATGTCGGTATTCCGCGTGTCGGTGTGCCGGTGGGGGCATACTTGCCAGGCAAAGCTGCATCGAGGAGAGACAAGACCCGAAGGGGCCCGTTGTGACCAGTGCGATCGTCGCTCGTTGTTGCCGAAATCGCCCAACTCGCTACACAACCGGCCTAGCGCGACGCGTGCCTGCGGCGTCGGCGCAGCGAGCTCTGTCGCCGATAGGACTACCCGCGTAGCGCCGAACCGATTCTGCCGCAACAGCTCGTCGAACAATCCCGACCCGCGCGGCGGTAGTCGCGTCGAAAAGTTCACGCGCACAGCTTTTCTCTAACCTGGATTGCCCGGGACAGCGATCGGTTCGTTACATCGACCGGAAGCAACGAGCCTCGTTGTTCGACTCTTGCTATTGCCTGGCCGCACGCTCGATTTCGGCGGCGACGAATTTCCGCCACTCGCAAGCTTTCTCACTTTGGAGGAACAGATGAATCCATGGACTGAGCGACTCTGCGTCAACAGGGTCGCTGTTGTGTCCGCCTCGGTCCTGATCGCAGTGGCGGCGGTCGCATCCTTCACGTTCGGACACCATCTGGCACGGTTGGCCGGAACGCCGTCCATCATCGCGTGGCTCTGGCCGATTGTGGTGGGCCTCACGGTCTTTCAGATCGCATACTGCTACGTGATGGTTGGAACATTGCCGTACCGGACCGGAATCATCCGACTGTACTTCGGGGTTTTGCTGCTGAGCGGTGTCGCCGCCAGCGTCGTCGGAAACGCGTTCAACATAACGAATCCCGGTGAGCTCTCGCTGGCCACGAAAGCGATCGTGGGTGCGGTTCCGCCGCTGTGCCTGCTGCTGGTGGTCCTCAACACCTCGATCTTCTTCAGCGCAACCAAACCGTGGCTGCCCGGTGCGGCCGATTTCTCCCGACGTGCCGCAGCTGAAACGCCCGTCGTCGACGCAGCCGGACGGCTTCTGTCGTAGCTCGAAGCCTCGGGCCGGCCCGACGAGAGGCTCCGACTAGTTGCCTTGGGCAACTAATCTGATATGGTAGCCCCAAGCAACTATCGACGGGGTCCGCGGCGACATCCACTCAGCGGGCAATTCGGTGCCGCGTGCACTAGCGCCGCGAGAGAGTGAGGCCTGCCATGTCGCAGCAGCCATTACAGGACGCCGACCAGCAGAGCGCCGCACCGAACCTGAACAAGCACCCCGAGCCCAGCACCCCGATGACCCACCGTCAGATCATGGAAACGCTGGCCGGACTGTTGAGCGGCATGTTCGTCGCAATCCTGTCCTCGACCATCGTGGCGAACGCGCTGCCCACGATCATCTCGGATCTGCATGCGGGCCAGACCGCCTACAGCTGGGTGATCACCGCGACCCTGCTCGCCATGACGGTGACCACTCCCATCTGGGGAAAGCTGTCGGATCTGGTCGACAAGAAACTACTGGTGCAGATCAGCCTGGTCATCTTCGTCGTCGGCTCGATTATCGCGGGCCTGGCGGCCAACACGGGACAGCTGATCGCGGCGCGGACGATTCAGGGTGTCGGCGCGGGCGGCATGACGGCGCTGACCCAGACCATCATGGCGGTCATGGTCTCGCCCCGTGAGCGCGGTCGCTACGGCGGATACATGAGCGGTCTGTTCGCCGTCGGAACGGTCGTCGGACCGCTGGTGGGCGGTGCCATCGTGGATACTTCCTGGCTGGGCTGGCGGTGGTGCTTCTTTATCGGCGTCCCGATCGCGGCGGTCGCACTGGTCGTGCTCCAGAAGACGATGAACCTGCCGATGGTCAAGCGGCAGACGACGGTGGACTGGCTCGGTGCGTTTTTCGTGGCCGCCGCCACCTCGCTGCTACTGATCTGGGTTTCGTTCGCCGGTGACAAGTACGCCTGGCTGTCCTGGCAGACCGGCGTGATGCTCGGTGGCACCGTGGTATTGGTCGCGCTGTTGCTGCTGACGGAGTCGAAGACCAGTGACCCGATCATCCCGCTGCACCTGTTCGGCAATCGCACCATCGTGCTTGCCGTCATCGGATCCCTGGTCGCGGGTGTAGCCATGTACTCCGGCACCACCTTCCTCAGCCAGTACTTTCAACTCGCCCGGGATGCGTCACCGACCGCGGCCGGCTTGCTCACTCTGCCGATGATCTTCGGGCTGGCGATCGTGTCGATCGTGTCGGGGCGGTTGATTTCCCGGACCGGTCGCTGGAAGATCGTCCTCGTCATCGGCAGTGTGCTCATGGTCGTCGGTGTCACCACGTTGGGGACTGTGCGCGCCGACACACCCTACGGTCTGCTGGCCATGTACATGTTCTGCGTCGGTGCCGGGGTCGGCATGATCATGCAGAACTTGGTAGTCGCCGTACAGAACCAAGTGCGCATCCACGAGATCGGCGCGGCCAGCGCGACTGTCGCATTCATGCGATCTCTCGGCGGAGCGATCGGTGTTGCCGCACTGGGGGCGGTCATGGCGAACAGCATCACCCGCTACACAGAATCGGGGTTGGCTCGGCTGGGGATCTCCGGCAGCGGCGCACATTCGAGTAGCAGACTGCCCAGCTTGCCCGCGCTGTCGGCTCCGGTCCGCTCCGTAGTGGAAGACGGCTACGGACACGGCGTCGCCGATGCCTTCCTCTACACCGCGCCCCTGGCGGTGCTCGCGCTGATCGCTGTCCTGTTCATCCGGGAGGTCCCGCTGCGCACCACAATTGCCCCCGACCCCGTAGTCGAAGCAGCCGGGTCCGCGTCCGAGAGTAGAGTCGGCCACTGCTGAGTAACCCGTATGCTTCACGCGGCGCTGTGGAGGTGGGTAAGACGGTGAACGAAACGATCGACGAGATCGAGGAACAGCTCATTGTGGCGCTGCGGCGCAGCCGTAGGACCTCGTTCGAGTCCGCCGAACGCGTCCATCCTGGTCTCGAACCCGCCGCCTACGCTTTCCTGATGCGGCTCGATGCGATCGGCCCCAGCCGTCCCAGCGACTTGGCCAGCTATTTCCGCATCGGGAAAGCCACTACCGGCCGCCAACTTTCGGCACTCGAGGAACTCGGACTCATCGATCGGCAACCCGACCCGGACGACGGTCGCGCCCAGCTGCTCGCACTGACCACGCTCGGCAAACAGCGGCTCGACGCCACCCGCGCGGCTCGCCGTCGAGCGCTGCACGAACGACTGTCGAGCTGGCCCGAATCCGACCTGGCAACACTCGCCGAACTCCTACACCGCCTCAATGCCGAATTCGGCGATTGAGTCCCGCACCCTCTTCAGTCCGAGCCACGGTGTGTCGTCGGGTGATGAGCCAACCGACAGCGCCCGCGACCGGCAGCATAATTCCACCGTAAACCCCTGCGGGCACGCTTATTTCGGTGCTGTCGAGAACGCTGATGGCGATGGTGATGGCGATGGCGCTGTTGTGGATGCCGATCTCCATCGAGCATGCTATCGCCTGGCGGATATCGACGCCGAGCCAACGGGGGACGAAGTAGCCCACCGACAAGCTGAGCAGGCAGAAAACAAAGGTGACCGCGCCGACATCGAGGAGATATCCCGGCAGGTCGGCGGCACCGCTGATCACGCTCGCGGCTATGACTAGTACCAGGGTCAGCGCCGACCCGATGCGCACCGGCCGGTCCATCCGGTCGGCGAAATCGGCGGACAGCCGCCGCACCAGCATGCCGATGATGACCGGGATCAGGATCATCGCGAATACCTGGACTACCTTGCCGAACTGCAGACCGAGTCCGCTCGCACCGGCTTCGGGTTCGAAGTAGTCGATCGCGAAGTTCGTTATCAGAGGTGCTGTTCCGACCGCGATGACCGAATTGACAGCCGTGAGCGATACGTTGAGTGCGACATCGCCGCCGAACAGGTGACTGAGCAGGTTGGCCGTAGTGCCGCCGGGCGATGACGCGAGCAGCAGCATGCCGACTGCGAGGGTCGGCGGCAGATCGAAGAGCAGGACCAGACCGAACGCGATTACCGGCAGCACGAGCAGTTGACATACCAGCGCGATGGCGACCGTCCTGGGTTGGCGCGCGGTACGGGTGAAATCGTCGACGCTGAGCGAAAGACCCAGTCCGAACATGATCACGGCCAAAGCCAGTGGCAGAGCCAGTGATATGAGCGGTGAGTTCACTGGTGTTCCTTCGTCGCGTTGGAGTGGACGCGGAAAACGGTAGCCGGTTGGGGCGGTGAGGTGGCCCGGTCCTTCCGTTCAGCGAGAAGGCCGGTCAGGTGATGATGCGCAGGGGGTGTTCCAGGACTTCGGTCAGCTGCTGGAGGAACCGTGCGGCGGTGGCGCCGTCGATCGCACGGTGGTCGGCGGAGAGGGTGACGCGCAGGATGCTGCGGGTCACGACCCGGGAGTTGTCGAGGCTCAGTTCGTCCTTGGCCGCGCCGACGGCGAGGATGGCGGATTCGGGTGGGTTGATGACGGCGGTGAATTGTTCGATGCCGAACATGCCGAGGTTGGAGATGGTGAAGGTGCCGCCGCTCATCTCGTCGGCGCGGAGTTTGCGATCGCGGGCGCGTTCGGCTTTGTCGCGGGTCTCGGTGGCGATTTCGGAGACACTTTTGCGGTCGGCGTCGCGAATGACCGGAACCAGGAGCCCGGCGGGGGTGGCGACGGCGATGCCGAGGTGAATTCCGCGGTGCCGCAGCAGTTTGTCGTCGGCGATGGAGACGTTGACGGCGGGGTCGGTGCGCAGTGTGGTGGCGACCGCCTTGACGAGTAGGTCGTTGACGCTGACCTTGGTTTTGCCTGCTTGTTCGAGGGTGCGGTTGATCTCCGCGCGGAAGGCCAGCAGGTCGGTGACGTCGATTGCGCTGGTCAGGTAGATGTGCGGGGCCTGCTGTTTGCTTTCGGTGAGACGTTTGGCCGAAACCTGCTGGATGGTGCTGAGCGGGATCTCGTCGTAGTCGCCTGCGGGAGGAGCCGCGGAGGTTGCGGATGCCGCGGGCTGGACTGCTGACGGTAGGTCAGGCGTGGATGCGATGGTGCGGTGGGCGGATTCGACATCGTTGCGGGTGATCCGTCCGCCCGGCCCGGTGCCGGTTACGGTGGCGAGGTCGACGTCGAGTTCGCGGGCGATCTTGCGGGCCAGCGGTGAGGACTTCTTGTGCGCTCCGACCCCTCTTGTCGTCGAAACGGCGGGCGCAGTTCCGCCCGCTTCGATCGGATTATCTTGCCTACCAGTGCGTTCCGATTGCGCTGGCAAACTGGCCGCACGGTCCTTTGCCGTATCACTCGATGCCGCACCGCTTTCGGCGGCAGAGTTCGATCCGCCCGCCGCTGACCCGGTTCCGTCGCCGATCAGCGCGATAGTGTTGCCGATCGGGACCCGTGAGCCCGGCTCGAAGAGAATCTGTTCGAGGATGCCGTCCTCGTAGGCCTCGAGTTCCATCAGTGCTTTGTCGGTTTCGATTTCGGCGAGAATATCGCCGCGGCTGATCTTGTCGCCGACCTGCTTGAGCCAGGCGACGACGACGCCTTCCTCCATGGTGTCGGACAGGCGGGGCATGATGATGTCGGGCATGTGATGTCCTCTCAGCGGCGTCGGCCGACGGCCGCGAGTGTCTCCGCGGCGGCGGTGTACAGGGATTCGGCGGACGGCAGCGCGATCTGCTCGAGGGTTTTGGCGTAGGGCAGTGGCACTTCCGCTGCGGCGACTCGCCGAACGGGGGCGTCGAGGTAGTCGAAGGCGCCGTCGGAGATGGAGGCGGCGATTTCCGCGCCGATGCCGTAGGTGAGCCAGTCGTCTTCGGCCACCACGGCGCAGCCGGTCTTGCGTACCGAGTTGACAATGGTGTCGCGATCCAAGGGGCGCAGACTGCGCAGGTCGATGACCTCGGCCGAGATCCCTTCGGCAGCAAGGCGTTCGGCGACCTGGGTGGCGATCGTCGCCATTCGCGAGTAGCCGATGAGTGTGATGTCGGTGCCCGCACGTGTGATCGCTGCCTTGCCAATTCGGGCGGGCGGAAGATCCTCGGGCACTTCGCCTTTGGTGTTGTAGAGGGCGAGGTTTTCCAGGAACAGCACCGGGTCGTCGTCCTCGATCGCGGCGCGCAGCAGCGCACGAGCGTCGGCCGGAGTGCTCGGCGCGACGACCTTCAGGCCGGGCACGAACGCGTAATACAGCTCGATGTTTTGCGAGTGCGTCGCGCCCAATTGCTGGCCGCCACCACCTGGCGTGCGGATCACCAGCGGGACGCTGGTCTGTCCGCCGAACATGCCGTAGATCTTGGCCGCGTGATTGACGATCTGGTCCAAGGCCAGCAGCGAGAAGTTGATCGTCATGAGTTCCACGACGGGGCGCAGGCCGAGCATGGCCGCACCGATGGCCGCGCCGACGAATCCCTCTTCCGCGATCGGGGTATCGCGGACCCGCTTGTCGCCGAATTCGGCGAGCAGTCCGGCGGTGATCTTGTAGGAGCCCTCGAAGACGCCGATCTCTTCCCCGATGAGTAGGACGTCGTCATCGCGACGCATCTCCTCGCGCAGGGTTTCGCGCAGCGCTTCGCGATAGGTCATGACAGGCACGGTGGTGTCCTCAGCGGTCGCGGGAAGTGTTTTCAGAACAGCGGATCGGCGGGTAGCCGTCGAGATTCACCGGCCACCGGGGTGGCGTAGGTGTAGTCGAACAGGCTCGTCGGCTCGGGGTGCGGGCTGGCGTCGGCGAATGCCACGGCCGCGTCGACCCCTTCGCCCACTTCGGCTTCGATAGCGGCAACGGTGTCGTCGTCGAGGAAGCCGGCGGCGATCAGCTCCCGCTGTAGCCGCGCGATCGGATCGGATTCGCGCGCGATCGAAACCGCTTCGGCACTACGGTATTTCGCGGGATCGACCACCGAATGCCCCTTGAGTCGGTGGCTGACGGCTTCCAACAGGGCCGGCTTTCCCTCCCGGCGAGCGGCTTCCACCAGTTCAATGGCGATATCCCGCACCGCGAGTACATCGGTCCCATCGACTCGTTCGCCCCGCATCCGGTATGCGCTGGCCCGCTTGTAGAGGTCGGGTTCGGCGGAGGACTGTTCGACGGTGGTGCCCATGCCGGTCTGGTTGTTGATCACCACGAACACCACGGGCAGATGCCACAGCGCCGCGATATTCAGCGACTCGTGGAATGCCCCGATATTCGTTGTGCCGTCGCCCATTTGGCAGACCACCACATCGTCGCCCCCGCGATAGTCGATGGCCAGTGCGGCGCCGACGGCCAGCGGCAACTGACCGCCCACGATGCCGTAACCGCCGAGCAGTCGGGTCGCGGTGTCGAACATATGCATCGAGCCGCCCCAGCCCTTGGAGGTGCCGGTGGATCGGCCGTACAGCTCGGCCATCACCCGGCCGGGTTCGATGCCTTTGGCGATCGCGTAGCCGTGTTCGCGGTAGTTGGTGAACAGGTAATCGGTCGGGCGCATCGCCGCGGCGAGTCCGACGACGGTTGCTTCCTCGCCGAGGTTGAGATGGCAGTAGCCGCCGATCTTGGCCTGGGTGTAGCCCTGCGCGGTGCGCTCTTCGAAGCGGCGCACGAACAGCATGTCGCGGAAGTAGCTGCGCAGGGTGTCGGGATCGGTGCCGGCGAATGCCTTGCGGGCTGCGGCCTTCGACGTGAATTTCCGGGGTGCGGTGGTCGTGGTCACGGTGGCTCCTCAGCGTTTGCGTGGCGCGATGTGTACGGGCAGTCCGAGTCCGGCCAGCGCCGCCTCCATGCCGATCTCGCCGAGGGTTGGGTGGGCGTGGATGGTGTCGGCCAGCTCGTCGAGCGTCGCCTCGAGCGAAATCGCCAGTGCGCCTTCGGTGATCAGGTCGCTGGCCGAGGGGCCGATGATGTGCACTCCGAGAACCTCTTGATGCTGTTGCCCGGCGATTATTTTCACGAACCCCTCGGTCTCGCCGAAGGTTTTGGCTCGGCCCAGGGCCGCGAACGGGAAGCGCGCGGTGATCACCTCGTGCCCGGCGGCGCGGGCGGCCGCTTCGGTGAGTCCGACGCTGGCGATCTCCGGATGGGTGAAGGTGGCCGCGGGGATCACCGTGTAATCGATATGCGCCTGACGTCCGGCGATCACGTCGGCGGCGGTGAGGCCTTGGTGGGAGGCCACGTGGGCGAGCAGCGCCCGACCGGTGACGTCGCCGATGGCGTACACATGCGCGGTACCGGTACGCAGCTGCTCGTCGACAGTGATGAATCCGCGGTCGTCGGTGGCGATTGCGGCGATGTCCAAGCCCAGGTCGGCGGTGTTGGGTCGCCGACCGACACCGACCAGTACCACGTCGGCATCGAGCTCGCGCGCCCGCTGGCCGTCGACGGACACTCGCAGTGTCCGATTCGACTCTTGTGCAATGGATTTCACTGTCGAACCGGTGAGCACCGCAATGCCGCGCTTGCTGAAGGAGCGACCCAGCGCGGTCCCGATATCGGCGTCTTCCGCGGGAACGAGCCGGTCCTGCATTTCGACGATCGTGACCTCGGCGCCGAAGGTGGCGAACAGGCTGGCCCATTCGGCGCCGACCGCGCTGCCGCCGATGATCACGAGCCGCTTCGGCACCTCGGTCAACCCGAACGCGCCATCGGAAGTGATCACGCCCGGCAGATCAGCGCCCGGAATCGGCAGCCGAGCGGGCACCGAGCCGGTCGCGATGATCACATCACGCGCACTGACCTGTCGGATCGGCGTGGTCGGAGCGGCGGCGTAGCGCGGGCCCTCCGGGCCGATGGGGGAGGGACCCACCTGGTGCACCTCGACGGTGGTGGGATCGATGAAGCGCGCATGGCCCTCGATGACCGTCACGCCGTTGGCCGCGAGCAATCCCGCGACACCGTCGGTGAGTTCCTTGACGATGCCGTCCTTGCGCTGGCGCACGGCCGGGAAGTCGAAGCGCACATTGTCGGCGTAGATACCGAAATCCGCTGCGGCGCTGACAGTCTGGAAAACCTCCGCGGATCGCAACATGGCCTTGGTCGGAATGCAGCCCCAATTCAGGCAGACCCCGCCCGGCCGTTCCTTCTCCACCAGGGCGACTGTCAAGCCGTGCTGGGCCGCGCGGATGGCGGCCACATAGCCGCCGGGGCCGCCGCCGACTACCAGAAGATCGAAGTCCGGCACTCGTGGTGCTCCTCGTCTCGAACGATTTCGACTCGACACGGGTATGGCGCGAGTCATCATCGACGAGTCTCGTCACCACCCTGCGCACAAACAATCACTCCGAAGCCCAGGAAATCGGTCTGGAAAATGGGCGCTGCGCCCAATTCCGCCGGTGCCTATCGGTAGTGTGACTCGCCGAGTTGGAGTGCCGCGAGCGCGAGTGACAGCTCCAGGTAGGAGCGTTGCCCCTCGAGCGGACGATCGAGCAGGGTCGAGATACGTTGCAGCCGGTTGATCACGGTATTGCGGTGGCAATGCAGGCGCGGCGCGGCATTGGCCGCCGAGCAGTTCTCCGCCAGCCACACCGCGAGGGTCTGCAGCAGTGAGTCGCGCTCTTTGACCGGCAGCGCCAGCACCGGACCGAGGGTGCGGGTGACCAGCAGCTCGGTCAGGTCGGGCGAGCGGACCAGCAGCGCTTCCGGATAACGCTCGTCGAGAGCGACCAATCCCGTTGCCTCCCTGGGCATTGTCTGCATCGCTATGAGAGCGAGCGCATGCGCGGTATCGACATCCGCGAGTCCCGCGACAGCCGGCGAGACACCGGCCAGTCCGCGTATCTGGGGACGAAGATGAGCCAGCACGGTCGCGCTGTCGTGACGGGCTAGTGAAACGAGCCCGATCGTGGCATCCACCCGGTCATGCCATACCGACCGAATCCCCAACGCGCCCAACGCGGCTTCGGTGCCCGTGCGCAGCGGCCGCCCCTCGCCGCCGCGGACCGCGACCACCAGATACGCACCCTGGACGGGCAGGTTCAGCTCGCGCGCCACCCGTGCGGCGAAGGTCGCATCATGGGCGCGACCGGCGAGCAGATCCTCGATCAGGGCATGCCTGCGGCGCTCGTCGCGGCGCACTTGTTCGAGCTCGGCATTGCGATAGGAGGTGACCAACGACGAGGACAACCCATCGATCACCGTCCACATCGCGGTGCCGGCCTCGCGGACTTCCCGGGCGTCGATCGCATCGGCCTTGTCCAGCAAGGCCTCCCACACGATCGCGCCGCCGAGCCGGAATGTGCGCAACATCGCCTCCAACGGCACCGCTTGCGCTGCGCGATGCCTACCGATCGCCGCGGCCACATCATCGTGTTCGGGATCGGTAGCCGCCCCACCGAGCAGATCCAAAATCCGGGTCAGATATTGCCGACAGCCTTCTCGTAACTCCTTGCGCGGCACCGAGGTGTAATCCGTCCACTCCGGGTTATCGGTGAAAATCGCCGCCAGCAACCGCCGGGTCAGCACTGGAATCTCCGCACGGCAGGCCGCGGCCAACTTCCGCGTACCCGCCGTCGCGACCGGATGCTGGGGTGTAGCCATACCGGTCGACGCTACTCAGCGCCGTTGCGGGTGGTCTCGTCGGCGAGGCGTTGCAGGTAGGCGGCGAATTGGTGGCGGTCGCGGTCGGGCCAGGACGCGGTCAGTCGGTCGAAGCATCGGCGTTGCCAGTCGCGGGATGCGGTGAGCAGGTCTCGACCGTTGTCGGTGAGTTCCAGGACCACTCGTCGCCGGTCGTGGGCGGAGTCGACGCGGGTGAGGTAGCCCGCCGCGACGGCGTCGCGGACCATGCGGCTGGCGCCGGAGTGGTCCAGGCCGAGTTGATCGGCGACTGTCGAGACGGTGGCTTCGTCGGAAGTCCGCAGCCCGGCCGTGACGGCTTCGACGACCTGGATGTGCTGGACCTGGCGCATGTCGTCGTCCTGGGCTGCCGCGGTATCTGTGCGCGCCTGGTTGACCCAGCGCCGTGACCAGAAGCGGACCAGCCGGAACAGCGCCGGCCCACCTTCGGCGGTCTCATGATTTCGCGCAGCACTGACATTCACCCTCGACATTGTATGCGATGCACACGTATATTTATGTGCGTATCGCATACAAATTGGCTCGGGTCGGGTCGAACACAGGAGGTCGCAATGCCAATCGTTCTCAACCACACAATCGTGCCCGCGACCGACAAGCAGACCTCGGCCACGTTCTTCGCCGAATTGATGGGTCGGTCGGTGTCGGCTCCGAACGGACCGTTCGTGCCGGTAACCGTCAACGACGATCTGACTCTCGACTTCGACGACCGTGGCAGTGTCGAACCAGGGCACTACGCGTTCCTCGTCGATGACGAAACCTTCGACGCAGTGCTGCACCGATTGTCGAATTGGCCTGCTGTCGATTACGGTTCCGGTCCCGAGAACGGCTGGGACCGGGATATCAACCACCTCGCCGGAGGGCGCGGGGTATATGTTCGCGACCCCGATGGCCACAGCTACGAACTGTTCACGGCCGTCCCCTGAACCGCGAAGTCCGACCGCTCTTCGCGGGCCGCACCCATGGACCTATCCGGTAACCAGGAATACGCTGAAGTTGCCGAATGTTTTGCGTCCGATCTATCCCACTCTGGGCGTCGTATGTCGGACGTCCCGGCTTCGCCGATGCGTTCGGATGTCGAGGCGAGCAAGGAGTGAGCCGTGCAAGGTGGAGCAAGAATTGCGATAGGGGTGGGCGTCGGGTACCTGCTGGGGCGCACGCGCAAGATGCGGTTCGCGTTGGCGCTGGCGGGTGCGGCGATGTCGAGGGGGTCGACGGGAATGACTGGGGAATTGCTCGAGCGGGGGACATCGTTGCTCAAATCGTCGCAGGAGCTGACCCAGATCACCGATACCGTCAAGGGTGAGTTGCTGGGCGCTGTGCGCTCAGCAGCGGTCACCGCGGCCAGCAACCGCATCGACGCGCTCAACGACCGGTTGCAGCAGCGTGCGATACCCGACTCGCAGGAGGATCGAGGCGAGTCGCAGGAGCCGGATTCAGACGAGGAAGAACGGCCCGAGGACGAATTGGCCGAGGACGAACGGCCCGAGGGCGAATTGGCCGAGGACGAACGGCCCGAGGGCGAATCGGCTGAGGAAGAACCCGCCGAGGACGAAGACGACGAGGACGCCTACGACGAGGACGATTCCGGCCGAACCCGAGACGAGTACGACGAGGACTCCGAGCAGACCAGCGCGCGGCCCCGGGCACGACGGACGCGGACCGCCGCCCGTGGGACGGGCTCTCGGACCTCGGACCGTGCGCCCCGCTCCGCCGAGCGTAAGGCGCCCTCGGCCCGCCGACGCCGTAGTCGCGTCGATACCGACGAATCCGACGAAGCGCCCGTGCGACGCACGAGGAGATGAGGCCGATGGCGGCCAGAACACTGCGTGATGCGACAACCGGAGTCGGCAAGAAGGCCGCCGACTCCACGGGGCGGGCTACTAAAGCCGCCACCCGTGCGGGATCGACCATCCAGCGGAAAACCCAAAAAGCCGTCCCGACCAGCGCCTTGCAGCAATCGGTGCAGAATCTCACCGCAACCCTGGCTGAACGCGCGGTCTCCGGGCTCTCGGGCACGGTATCGAAGACCGCCGACCGGCTTAATCAATACGCGGAAGACGGTGGGGGAAATCTGCTTTCGGCGATAACGGGAGTGGAAAAACTCAGCCAAGGCGCCTCGCCGCTGCGAGCGACGATGAGTGCGGGCATGGAGAAGGTGAAGCACTCCGTTCGCGACAACTTCGAATCGGTCAAGGAGTCCATGACCGGCGGCAAAGGCAATGGGGGTGGCAAGGAGCGCAAAGCGACCAATATCGTCGAGCAGCTCGATCTCGGGGTCCCGATCGACCTTGCCTACGACCAGTGGACCCAGTTCGCGGACTTTCCGAAGTTCACCAAGAAGGTCGAGCAGGTCGAGCAGGTCGCCGACGAGAAACTCACCTGGACCGGCAAGGTGTTCTGGTCCAGGCGGACTTGGAAATCCACGATCCTCGAGCAGGTGCCCTTCGAGCGAATTGTCTGGCGTTCCTCAGGCGCCAAGGGCTACATCGACGGGGCGGTGAGCTTCCACGAGATCACGCCGGATCTCACCCGCATCATCGTGGTGCTCGAGTACCGACCCCACGGAGTCTTCGAGAAGACAGCCAACCTGTGGCGCGCGGCCGGTCGCCGATGCCGCCTGGAACTGAAGCAATTCGAGCGGCACGTCATGACCGAGGCTGTGCTGCATCCCGACGACGTCATGGGCTGGCACGGCGAGATCCACGACAGCAAGGTCGTCAAGGACGACGAGACCGCGCGGCGCGAGGAACAGGACGAGAGCGCCGAGGCCGAAACCGCGGACAACGAAGATCGAGACGAAAAGGAACGGAAAGACGAGTCCGACGAGTACGACGAGGACGAGCAAGACGAGGACGAGCAGACCGCGCCCGCGCCGCCCCGTCGTCGATCGGGCTCGCAGCGCCGCACCACGGCAGCTCGCCGGTCGAGCGAGAGGAGAGCACGAACATGACGATCGAACCCGCAGGCGGTGGCGGTGGTGGAGCCGGCACGATGGCGCGCCCGAATTCCTCCAGCCTTGCCGACGTTGTGGACACGATTCTGGACAAAGGGCTGGTCATCGACGCGTTCGCGCGCGTTTCGTTGGTCGGCATCGAACTGGTGACCGTCGACGCCCGCGTCGTCGTGGCCAGCGTCGACACGTATCTGCGCTTTGCCGAGGCCGTCAACCGACTCGAAATTTCCACCAGTGAACCCAAGGGCTTGACCGATATCGTCGGCGACGTTACCGAGGGCGCGAGCAAGCACAAGACCAAGGGTGCGCTCGAAGCGGCGGGCGAGAAGGTCAAGGGCTTCCTCGACGACGTCGAGGACAAGCGCCAAACAGCACCCCGGTCTTCGCGGCGCAGGGAGGAATAATGGCTACCGACCACGCCCTATACGTCTACGGAATCGTCCCCGCGGATGTGGAGCCGCAGCCGCATGCCAGTGGTGTCGGCGATCCCCCCGGCGATGTCGCAGTGGTGCGACACGGCGAGATCGCCGCCCTGGTCAGTGACGTCGCCACCGATCGCCGGCTCGGCGATCCCGATGACCTCGCCGCGCACGCCAAGTTACTGGACGAGTCGGCGGCCGTCGTTCCGGTGCTGCCGCTGCGCTTCGGCGCGGTGATGACCGATGCGGAGGCGGTGGAGAACGAGCTGCTCGGGGAACACGAGGACGAGTTCCGTGCCGCGCTGGCGGAACTGGAGGGTCGTGCGCAGTTCGTGATCAAGGGACGCTACGTCGAGAATGCCGTGCTGCGTGAACTCATCGACGAGAACGCCGAAGTCGCCCGGCTACGCGAGGAGATCCACGACAAACCCGAAGACGCCACCCGCGATGCCCGGATTGCACTGGGCGAAATGATCAATCAGGCGATCGAAGCCAAACGCGCCGAGGACACCCGCAGGGTGATTTCCGAACTCGAGGAATTCGACCCGCTCGTCAACCAGCGCCAGCCCACCCACGAGGAGGACGCCGTGCACGTCGCGGTTCTGGTCGACACGAGTCGGCAAGGCGATCTGGAGGATGTGTTGCGCCGGCTCGCCAGGGACTGGGACGACCGGGTCGAACTGACCCTGCTCGGACCGATGGCAGCCTACGATTTCGTGACCAAGCAGGCACCCGAGAGCTGAACCATGGGTCTGGTCTCAGCGATCTTGTCGTTGCCGCTCGCACCGGTGCGCGGCGTGATCTGGCTGGGCGAACTGATCCAGGACCAGGTAGAGCAGCAGCTACAAAGTCCCGCGGCAGTGCGGCGCGAACTCGAGGAGATCGATGAGGCCGCCGCGGCCGGTCGCCTGTCCGAAGAAGAGCGGAAACAAGCGCAGCAAGCCGTCCTCGATCGCACACTCCCGTCCTCGGACGACGCGACGGCGACCAAACGGAAGGAGTGATTCGCGTGGCACGCATGACCACTCCGGAAAACCCCGAGGATGTCGACGCGGCGCCGGACGAACCGCCCCCCATCACCGCGGCGCAGGCCTCGGCCGCGGCGATCGAGATCCTCGTGGAACTGACCTCGAAGCATGTGGAGGGAGTCACCTCCATGGAGCCGATCGAGGACGGATGGCTGGTAGAGATGGAGGTCCTCGAGGATCGCCGTATCCCGTCATCGGGGGACATGTTGGCGCTCTACGAGCTCGAGCTCGATTTGGACGGAAATCTGCTGGCCTACCGCAGAACCAGACGCTACACGCGCGGCAGCACCGATATCGGCCGAAGAGATCGACGATGACGGTGGTCCCAGGAGGCGAATCGTCCGCACCGCAGCCGTTCGGAGGCGGACATCAGTCGACGAATCTCGCCGACATCCTCGAACGGGTGCTCGACAAGGGCTTGGTGATCGCTGGCGACATTCAGGTGAATCTGCTCGACATCGAACTGCTCACGATCAAGCTGCGACTGGTCATCGCGTCGTTGGAGACGGCCAAGGCGGTGGGCATCGACTGGTGGGAGACCGATCCCTGGCTCAACAGCAAGGCCCGCACACTCGAGCGGCAGGATCACGACCTCGAACTGGAGAACCGGGAACTGCGTGACCGGATCGCCGAACTAGAAGCCGCACGCGAGGTCCCGCAATCTATCGAACGCCGCCGTGAACCCAAGGAATCGAGGCGGCGTGACTGACGAGGTCGGCGTCTGGCTGTACGCGGTGACGCGCGCAACGGACGCCGCGGCGGGAGCCGGCTCGACCACGGGCGTGGCGGGCGAGGTGGTACGCACGGTGGTGTCGGATGCGCTGGCGGCGTTCGTCGGATCGGTGCCGCTCGCGGTATTCGGGGACCAACCACTACGGCAGAACTTCGAGGATCTGGACTGGCTGGCGGCGACGGCTCGGGCACACGACGCCGTCGTGTCGACCTTGGTGCGCCGCGGCCCGACCGTTCCGCTGCGTCTGGCCACTGTCTTTCTCGACGACGAGCGGGTGCGCGAGCTGCTCGATGCGCGGCGTGCGGACTTCATCGCGGCGCTGACCTTGGTGACCGGACGCACCGAGTGGGGCGTGAAAGCCTATACCGACCGCGCAGCCCTCACCGCCGCCGTGGCCGATGCCGAGGCCGCGAGCACAGGGACCGAAAAGGGCAGGGGCACGGCCTATCTGGCCCGTCGCCGCGCGGAACTGTCCGCACAGGCAACTGTGGAGCGCGACGCGGCAGAGCAGGCCGGGGAGATCCATGCGCGCTTGGTTCGACACTCCGTGGCGGGACATCGCCAAGCGGCGACGGATCCGGTGCTGAGCGGACGCCGCGACTGGATGGTGCTCAACGGCACCTATCTGGTCGATGACGACGACGGCGGTGACTTCGCCGCGACCGTCGACGAACTCGGCAAGGAATTTCCCGGCATCCGGCTCGAAATCACCGGTCCGTGGCCGCCCTATTCGTTCGCCGGTGTGGACCAGGAGCCGATATGAGACCGACCGACCAGAGCGTCGACGGCGAGCGCCGGGTCGCACTCGTCGACCTGTTGGACCGAGTGCTGGCCGGCGGGGTAATCATCTCCGGCGATATCAGACTGGCCATCGCGGACGTCGACCTGGTCGCGATCTCGCTGCGAGCCCTCATCTCATCCATCAGTAGCTTGTCTGTCTCCTCGGTCGAGTCCGCGACGGCACACCCTGAACTGGAACCGCCCCGAGATGACTGAAATAGGCGGCATTCCACCGCGTATCGATACCAACCCCGAATCCGTCGAGCGCGGTCTGGTCACGCTCGTGCTCACACTGGTGGAGCTGCTGCGGCAGCTGATGGAACGGCAGGCTCTGCGGCGCGTGGACGACGGCGATCTGACCGAGACCCAGATCGAACGCATCGGCACCACCCTTATGCTGCTCGAACAACGCATGGACGAGCTGCGCGACCATTTCGGCCTCACCCCAGAAGATCTCAACATCGACCTGGGTCCCTTGGGAAAGCTCCTTCCCGACTAGGGGGGTGATGCAATAATCTTCGGCGACACCGTTTCCGCTCTGTTGGGGGAGCATGGGGACCAGAAGAGCTTTGCTGCAAGCGGGTTGGGTGCTGCCGCTGGCCGCGTGTGCGCCGCAGCTGTTGTGGGGCGACTCGGCGTCGATTCGGATCGGGGTCTCGTGGAGTGGCGCGGAGCTGGCGGCCTTCCGGAAGGTGTTGGCGCCGATGCCGTTCGCGCGATCGGTGGATGTGATTCCGATGGGCGACGAGGTCGGTACTGCGTTCAGTGCGGGCGGGAAGTCGGCGCCGGATATCGTGCTGCTGCCGCAGGCCGGTCAGGTTCGCGCGCTTGTCGACGACGGTAAGCTTCGGCCGGTCCCCGATGCGCTGTGGACCGACGACCAAGGGGCGCGGTATCCCGAGTTGTGGCGACAGCTGTTGTACCACAACGGAAAACCGTATGGAGTGCCGTTCAAGGCCGCCGATAAGTCGATGGTCTGGTACGACCGGCAGACCGTCGACAAGTATCACCTCGGCGACCCCGCCGATTGGACGATCGCGGACTGGGTCGACCGGATCGAGGTGCTCGCGGGCACGCCGATGCGGTTGCTCGCGCTCGCCGCCGCGGACGGCTGGGTACTGACCGATGTCTTCGAGAATGTGCTGCGCGCCGAATCTGCGCGCACCTACGACGATTTGACGACAACTTCGCAGGATCGTGTCTGGGACCGGCCTGCCGTGCGCGAAACGTTCGCGAATCTCGCGCGGCTGTGGGGTCGACCGCACGCCATCGCGGGAGGTGCCGCCGTGGCGTTGACCCGTCAGTTCCCGGACGCGATTCGAGAGGTGTTCGAGCACCGTCGCGCCGCCATGGTGATCGCACCCGATTTCGCCGAACCCGTTGTCCGTGAAAGCCTTCGGGTCTCCGGGCGCCGATCCGAGGAGGTGGTCGGTATCGCACCGTTCCCGGTCACCGGCCTCGGTGGTGAACGGCCGCGGATTGTCGGCGGCGATGTCATGGTGGTGACCAGATATGCCGGCTCGCACGCCGACGAGGTGGTGACGGCGCTGGCCGCGCCGGAGGCACCGCTGCCGTGGATTCAGGGCGACGGCGGCTTCATCGCCCCGAATATTCGGACTACCGTGCGCTATTCGGCGTTGCTGGATCCGATCGCGCGTGCGCAGAGCCCGTGGAGCGCATTCGATCTGTCCGATCAGCTGGGAGCGGTGGGCGGCCGTAATGGTTTGTGGCGCATTCTGACCGACTTTCTCGTCGCGATCGGTGACGGTGCCGCCGAGCGGCCGGATGCGGCGATCGATCGCGCGATCGCCGCGTTGGACGGATTCGAGCGGAGCCGCCGATGACGGGTGTCGCCGACTTCCGTGCCAACGGATTGCGCATCGAGCTCGCGACGCGCCGGATGCGCGGCCCACTGATACCGGGTGGGCGGCCGCACCGCTGGCTCGGTTGGGCGGGTCTACTCGCGGTCGGGTTGATCGCGGTGTTGCTGGTGGCGCCCGCGGTGTGGACGGTGGCGATCGCGGTGCCCGCGCGTCCACGAATCGTGTTGTCCTGCATGCTCATTGCCTGTGGCGCCGTCGCCTTCACTCTGATCCGCAGGCGAGGATCGTTGAGCAGGGCGCGCCTGTCGGTGCTCGCGGCTTGCGCCGTGCTCACCGCGCTGGGACTCTGGCTGCTCGCCGACGCCCTGGCCGGCGACGGACGATGGGCGTACCTGCTGACCATGCTGTGGGTCGTCTTCGGTCTGGTCCTACTGCTCGTCGCCGTCGGCATCGCCTGGCTGTCACGGGATTCGCGCAGATTGTGGGCACCGCTGATCGTGCCGTTCGGTATCTCGGCGTTCGTCTCCGGTGTCGCCTTCCGGATAATCTTCCAACATCTCGCCGCCTGGTTCGGCATCGAAAGCGTTGGCGGGTACCGGATCTGGTTCGCGCTGATGCTCGGTTCGGCGTTTCTGTGGACCTGGCTCGGCTTTCTGACCGGCTTGTTGCGCGCCGATATCCGGGCCATCGAGGCAGACCCGGTGCGGTCGGGCTATCTGCACGGGCAGGGTAAGCGTTTCCCGCTGCTGCGACTGCTGGAGTTGGTGCGCCCGATCCTGCTGATTCTCGGATTGGTCGTCGGGGTGGCGGCGGCCAGGGTGTTCGATGTGGTGCTGATCGGCGTACCCGGTTCGATGCAGTATCAGCTCGACAGTGCGACGGTGCAGTGGTGGCGGCTGGCCACCGACGGCGATCCCAGCGCGGGCGTCGCCGCGGCATACGCGCTGCCGTTGGCGGTCCTGGTCGGTTTCGTGGCCTGGCTGCCCCGGACCGGTGTGCGCGGACAGCGCGGCGGCCGGACCCACACGGCGGTTTCGCCGCCGGGGGATGCCAGCCGCCGCATCGGTCCGGTGCGCGCGATCGGGATCGGCGTGGTGTCGCTGTTGGCGTTGGTGCCGATCCTGGTTCTGATTGTCGTTTGTCTGAACGGCCCCAAGGGATTCGGACTCTCCGCTCTCACCGGCATGTGGCGCGACGAATCCTTCCGTGCGGCATGGCAGACGACGTTACTGGTGGCCGGGTTGGCGACTATCGTCGTGGTGGCGGCCGCTCTACCGGTGGCGCATCGACTGGCCGCCGGGCGCCAGCAGGGTGTGGTCTCGCGGATCGCGGTGGTGTCCCTGGTCGTCCTTTCGGTGCTACCTGCGCAGAGCTACCTCGGTTCCCTCGATGCGTTCATCGACACGTTCAACCTGTCCGGCACCAGGATCCCGTTGATCTTCGTGCACGCCGCCGCCGGATTGCCGATCGCGATCCTGATCCTGCGCGGTGCGATGCTGGCCCCGCCGGACAGTCCGGCCGAGGCGGCGCTGCACGGGCTGGCCAGTCCGGGCACCGTTACGCGGCGGCTGCTGACATCGGCGGGTCCCGCCGTGGTCGCGGTCGCGGTACTGGAATTCATCCAGGTATGGAACGACTTCTTCATCGGGCTGATGATGAACGGCGCGGGTGCCAGCCCCTGGTCGTTGCTGTTGTGGGGCGAGGCACGGCAATTCAACGAGAACGCCGCGGAACTCGCGGCCGGGTCGCTGCTGTCGGCCGTGCTGCCCGTGCTGCTGTTGCTTGCCACTTGGCGGCGCTGGCTGGTACCGGGATTGACCGCCGGGACGCGGTCGTGACGGCGCCACGCGGATACGAAGCGCCGCAGCAGATCACGCCGCGCTCGTCGATCTGGGAGGGGGTTCTCGGCACCGCGGAGGTCGTCGCGTGGGCGCTGGTACTCGAACTCGGTCGCAATATCGTGGTCAACTCACTCGGCGACAACGATGTCGTCAAGGTGATCGGCGGGTTGCTGCGTGGGCTCGCCATCGTCGCCGTGCTCGGTGCGGGCACGTATGTGGCCTACCGACGCATCGACAGGTTTCGCGAAACAGCGCGCACCGAAAGGGAACTCGCCCTGATCGCCGAACTGGTCGAGCCCGGCGAGCCGGTACGTGTCGCCGCCAGAAACCGTCCCGATCCGCCGCGACAGCTTTCCGAACTCGATCACGAGCCCATCCTCGCGGCACTGCGGGACCTGCCGGTTCAGGAATTCGAGACGGCCGCTCTGCTCGCGGTGCTGTCGGCCGTCCTCGAAGCGCCGACGCGGTTGCCTGCGGATTCCGCACCCGACGGGCGCACCGCGACCCTGGTGCTGGCGGACCTCGAAATGCGCGGGATCATCGGCTACCTCCGCGCCGACCGATATTGCCTGCGCGAAGCTCCGCGGCTGCCGCCCACCGCGGAGGTCATTCGCGGACCACACTGGCAGGCGGCGTTGCCCGCACTGCTGCACCACTACGCGGACCGGGCCAACCGCTGGGCCGTCGCCTTGGAAACGGTTCGTTTTGCCAAGGGTGCGCGACGCTGGTTCGAAGCGGAAGAAGAATATCTGCGCGCACTCTTCCCGACTCCGGCAACGCGGTTACCGACGGCGGCGGTACACGAACTCGCCAGAATCGCGGACGCCCTCGACGTCTGGTATGCCCGCAAGGGCCTGCCCGAGAATGCCAACGGCGTAGCGCGAGCGCTGGGTGACCTCACCGATCCCGGCGATTTCCCGCTGCGTGGTGAGCTGACCGCGCTCCGGGCCGGCCGGCTGCGTCGACGTCCGCCGAAATATCGGCCACGTGCCCTATCCAGCAGTCTGTCCGCGCGCTGGTCGCACTACTCCGCGCTGCATCGACTCGACGCCGAGCCGCCGAGTCCGCCGGTGCTGTCCGAGTCGGCCGAACAACTGGAAGCTGCCTGGTGGTTGCTGCCGCGAACCGATCTGGCCGGAGTGGTCTGCACGCTGATCAACCTGGCCGTCGTCCACTTGCATCAAGGTCGACTGGACGCCGCCCAAGACCGCCTGGAATTGGCCGAATCGCTGACCCGCGACGGCCGCGACCCCGACGGCCGTGCCCAGACGCGCGAAACGCTCGGCGTCCTCTGGTGGACCCGCGGTGAACCCCGCCGTGCCCTTCGGCAATGGCAACGCGCACTAACCGCCTACCGCGAGCTCGATGACGATCTCGGTACCGGCCGCTGCCTGCAGCACCTCGGATCGGCGGTGGTTCTCGCCCCTGAACACGGTGGTCTGCTGCTGGGTGACGACCCCCCGCTCACCCGTACCGAAGTACTCCGCCAGGCAGGCGGCTGGCTGGCCGCCGCCCGCCGCCTACACCCCCAGGCCCTACACGCCGAATACTATGCGCGCCAAGCCGGTTCGACCCTGCATACGGTGGATCGCTGGCCGCTGCCCGCCCCGGATCCGCAATAGCGGCGACTGAGCGATCTGCCACGGTGTCCTGGGGGCATAGTCGCGACCGAACGATCAACCCGATATTCGGTAACCGCACCATGGTCTGGAATACCCGCAGAATCAGACCCCGGGAACGACCGGACCCCCACCCTTTGCATCAAGTTAGTTGAATTGGCACAAATCACTGGCGGAAAGGCGCATTCTGAGCATACAAAGCGGTGCCCGCAGTTCATGACGTACCTCGGATTGGGAACGACGCATCATGGCCACGCCATACGGACCACAGGCGCTGCGTCACGGACCCTATCCAGACGCAGGCGATGGTGCGTGGCAACAGTCAGCCATTGGTGGCACTCTCTCCCACCGGATCGGCTATGGAAATTGGCGCGAGATTCCGCTCGATGGCGACATGCACAGCATGACAATCGGGCGGTCGGAGGCCGCCGACATAACCGTGACCGCCGACGCTACGGTCTCGCGCCTGCACGCCATTATCGAGCGGGTGAGCGACTACTGGGTTGTCATCGATAACGGGCTGTCCACAAATGGGACCTTCGTCAACGGCGAGCGCGTCGACGGGTGTCGCAAACTCGAGTCCGGCGATACCATTCGCTTCGGAAAATCGGTTTTCATCTTCACAGACGACCACTCATCCGAAGATGAAGTAACGATTGCCCACGGCACCCTGCCGACCAGGAGTGCGCTGACCGACGCTCAATATCTGATTCTCGAGGCACTGTGTCGCCCGTATGACGCTCGGACCGGATTCACCTACCCTGCATCGAACTGGCAGATTGCACACGACCTATGCCTGAGCGTGGCTACGGTGAAGACCCACATGCGGGCGCTGTTCAAAATATTCGACGTCGAATCCTTCCCGCAGAACAAAAAACGCATGTTTCTGGTTGAACGCGCGCTCGAGAGCGGCGTGATCGTCAATCACCACGGACGGTAGTCCTTCGGCGGCTAAATCGGATGGAAACCCGATCCGATGCCACCGCGCGCGTTGATGTCGTCGATGATGGTGGCGATGTTCGCGCCGAGCTCCGGTCCCAGGCATGGCACCCGCAGGTATCCGTTCACCATGCCGACGAGCGTTGTTCCGACCACGACCGGCGCGCCGGAGTCACCGGGAAGGACACATATCTGCGTCCAGGTCCAAGTGTTGGTCTGGTCCAGATCTCCGTAGGCCAGGCCACAGGTCTGGCCCGTGGTATAGCCCTCCTTGCACGCGACGTCCGGGAACTGCGCCGGACCGCCCAATCCGGTAATCGTCGTATTACCAACGCGATTCACTGGTACTACCTTGTCCGCATCGAAAGCGATGACGGCGTAGTCCATGTCGCGGTTCGAGTAGGCGAAGGTGCCGACGACGCCGGCGTCACGGTTGGCCTCGGCGGTCACCGTGTTACCCGCATCATTGCAGTGACCTGCGGTGATCCCGACCAGCCGACCCGCGGCATCGTGCCCGATCGTGGTGAGCGTGCAAACGCCCTGGTCGTTGACGACAATGCCGGAACCGCCGCCCAGTACCGACGGGCCTGCGGCATGCGCAGTGCCTACTTGCACCCCGGCCAGCGCTGCGCATGCTGCGAGCACAGCCGCAGCTCTCGCGAACTTCCTGAACATGTCCTATCCAATCGCTCGAGCTGCAACTATTCCGTCGTCGAGTAGGTCATACGAGGCAGATGCCCGTTCCGAAGGGGAAGATCGGCGGAACGAAGCAGACCCACCACAGGAACGGGTTCCACCACAGGAAGGCGGGATCGGCCGCCTGGGGGAGTTGTTCTGAAGCGGGCGCCACTTGGACCGGCGCCGGAGGAGCGGCCGGCGCGGGATCGGCGGTCGCAACGCCTGAGCCGAGGGCAATCATCGGTGCGAGCGCTGCCGTCGCTACGGCTGCGCGAATTTTCGTGCTCTTCATGATGGTTCCTTCAATTGAGTGCTTCAGGGACGCCTCGTCCGTCGAAGGCTTCCCACACATGAACACCACCAACTCTCCTCGTAGAGGGCGCGGAAGATCATCCTCCCCCGGGTTGGAAACCCTCAGACCTCGGGTTGTGCCCGGGCCATCGGCAATGGTCAGCGCAGAGAAAGAAGCGTTGGGCAGGCACCGCGGCCGCAGTGGCGCGATGATGTTCGGTATGGGTGAAACCATGCTGGGCGACGCTTCGCGGCAGCCGGAGCGGGGTTACCCGGGTGTCGATATGAACACCGCGGCGCCGATCACGAGGGTCGACAGAATCATCGAGGAAGCCCATCGCGTCTACTTCGGCAACCGGTCCGCTACCGGTCCGCTCGAGGAGGGCGCGCGACGGCTGCACGAACCGCTGCGCATCGCATTGGCCGGTGCCGTCAAGGCCGGAAAGTCGACGTTGCTCAACGCGCTGGTCGGCCAAGATATCGCCCCGACCGACGCCACCGAGTGCACCCGCGTCGTGACCTGGTACCGGCACGGTGCCACCCCGACGGTCATCGCCCGGCTCGCGGGCGGCCGGTCGGAGTATGTACCGATACAGCGAGCCGAGGGTGGTCTGAGCTTCGACCTCGGCAAGCTCATGGCGGTGCAGGTCGATCGAATCGATGTCGACTGGCCGCTGCCTCGACTTGCCCGCACCACGATCATCGACACACCCGGAACCACGTCACTGTCGAGGGACGTCTCCGCGCGAACATTGCGGCTGCTTACTCCGGATACCGGCTCGGCCGGAGCCGATGCGGTGGTCTATCTGTTTCGTTCTCTCGACGATTCCGACCTGGCACTGATTCGGCAGATCGGGGAGCGCGTCGGCGGTAACGCCGGCCCGCTGGGAATTGTCGGCGTCCTATCGCGGGCGGACGAACTCGGTGCGGGCCATCCGGACGCAATGCATTCTGCCCGGGCCGCAGCCAAGGAATTCACTCGCGAGTTGGAAATGACGGGCCTGTGTCAGGCGGCCGTGCCGGTTGCGGGTTTGCTCGCCTTTACCGCGAAAACTCTTCGACAGAGCGAGTTCGTGGCCCTGCGCCAGCTTGCGACGGTCGCACCGGCCGACCTGGAATTGGCCATGCTATCGGCCGATCGATTCCAGCGTGCCGATTATCTGCCGATTGATTGCGCGGCACGAAAGCATCTCGTCAGACGTCTCGGTCTGTTCGGAATCAACATGGCACTGACTCGTTTACGGGCCGGTACCAGCGCTTCGGCGGCTCTGGTCGACGAACTGATCGCACGCAGTGGCATCGGCGAACTCGAGCGCGTCATCGACATTCAATTCGGTCAGCGCGCGGACGAATTGAAAGTTGCGGTGGGTCAGCTCGGGGTGCTGCGCTGCGTCAGCAGCATCATCAGGCCGACTTCGCGGCTCTGGGTGTCGATCATGTCGCGGGCCGCCTGTTCGACTATGCCGCTGGACAATTGGCGATCGGCGGCTTGGGCCATCTGGATGCCGCCGACATGGTGGCGCTGCATGAGTCGCAGGAACAGCGCTTCCGCGTCAGCGCCGCGCGCCGCGGCCAGCGCATCGAGTTCGGCCTGGGTCGCCATACCGGGCATGTGGTCGGCGGTGCTGGTCGGTGTCGCGTGCTGGTGTTGCGTGAGATTCGGTTGGTCGGTGTGCATCCAAGCCATCGGGTGCGGATTGATCGTGACCACGCGGGCCATTCGTAGCCAGCCGAGCAACATTCCGATCTCGGTGCGCTGGGTGTCCGAAATCTGTTGTGCCAGTGCCCGTACCGTCCCGTCGACTCCCGAGTCGAGCCGCTGCGTCATGAGCAGTGCCTGGCTGTGGTGGGCGACCATATCCTGTGTGAAGCCGATTTCGGTACTGCTCAGCACGGGCGGCGCGGCCTTGTCATCGGTTATCAGCACCGGTCGGATGGCCGCACCGACAGCGAGCAGCAGTACGGCCAGGCTGACGAGTGCGGCACTGCTGATCCAGGTTCGCCGGGTCATGAGCCCATGGTCGAGTGCTGATCGGCCGGCGGGGTGTAGATGCTCGAATCCAGTCGCAACGCCAGGAATCCGCTGTCGGCGCAGGTGGTCCACAGTTGATTGCCACGCCATTCAGGTGCCGAGAAGCACCAGTCCGAGGACAGATCGCCGAAAGCCAGCATGCCGGTGCGCGGACTGGCGGCCTCGGACATATCGAACTGGCCCTGCAATATGGTCTGGACCACTGTCGGCGACGCGAGCAGCGGCGGCCCGATGATCGAGGCGAGTGCATGCGGCGAGTTCGTCAGCTCGGTGTTGTGTCCGGTGCGCGCGGGCGGGTTGTAGTAGGCGATCTCGCGGATGGCGAGCGGGTCGCGCACGTCGAATACGCGGATGCCGGAGGAGGTCCAGCTGCAGGCCAGTGCGGTGGGATCGACGGGCCGATCCGCGGCACAGTAGTGCGCGTCGTAGGCGAACAGCGAACCGCCCGCGGCGGAAGCCATTGCGATGTCCTCGTTCTGGGGTAGATCGATCTCGAGTTTGATGGTGTTGCGCAGGCGTGGATTCGTCGCGTCGGAGACGTCGAACAGCATTACGCCGCCGGATCCGGCCTCGTTGGTGGCGAAGACATACGGTGTGCCTCGATATGTGACCGGGATGTTGTGCTGGGTGGCCCAACCGTCGGTCCAGGAGATGTTGGCCAGTTGGCGCACCTGCGGATCGGTATCGCGGCGCTGGACAGCGCTGATATCGAGGATCATGAGTCCGCCGAAGTTATTGGCGAGATACATGGTGTTCCCGTCGGGACTGAATCCGAAGCCGTGCATGGATAATCCGGGCAGGTTCTGCCAGATAACGCGCGGATTGGCCGGATCGGTGAGATCGACCGCGCTGACCAGGCCCGGGGCGACGCCCGAGCTCCAGTAGGTGTTGCCGTCGGGGGAAAAGCCACCCTCATGTGAGGTGATCGGCAGTGGCATGTTCAGACTGGTTCCGGTGCCCGGGTTGAGCAGACGGGGGTGTGCGCAATCGGAGATGTCGTAGACCGACAGCAGGCCCGCACCGGTTATGACGGGTGCGCCCGTGCCGACGAGCAGTTTGCGAGTCTCGTTGACCTTCAAGCTTTCCCAGGTGCCCGCCAGCATTGCCGGTTCGTTCAACGTTGCGGTGAGCACCGGCGCGGCGGGATCGGAGACGTCGAGCACCTGCACACCTTGTTCGGGCCCCAGCAGGTTGCCCGGGAAGAAGGTGCCGACGTAGACGCAATGTTCGAAGCTGGCCGAGGAGATACCCCCGCCGCGTCCCGGGTAATTGCCGACCTGCGACATATTGCAGCGGTAGCCGCGGGTGCTGCGGCCGTCATTCCGGTCGGCGGCGGGGACGTCGCCCTGGTGTTCGGATTCCGGCTCGGAACCGGGGCCGCACTCGGCGCGGGCGACCGCGATATCGGTGCGGCCGGAGATTTCTCGAACGCTGCCGGTTATATCCGACTGCGGTTGCGCGGCAAGGATTCCGGTCGGCAACAGCAGAGCTGTGGCCGCGGCCGTCACCAGGGAACGCCGAACCAGGGGAAGCAACGATGATGTCATGGTGGCCCTCGGCTATGAGGGTTGCCTTTCGTGTGGATCGATAGTCGATGCCAGGTCGGCCGCGGGCTGGTGGTCCGTCGATCGGCTGCGGAAATCCGTTGAGGGTGCGACGGCCATGGTGGCGGCTGTGCGATCCGACAATCCGGACTGTACTGTCCGGTTGCTACTCGGTAGTGTGCGCGAGGCATCATCTGGAGTCAAGACCTTCCCCCGAATCCCGCGGCGGGGCGCTCACCCTCCGATTGTCAGTCGACCCAACAGCGCACGAGTTGCTTCGACAGCCGGCCTGATCCGGTCGTAATGACTGACGCCGCTGCGCGCCTCGGTCAGTTGCGGAACCTCCAGACTGACCACGGTGCTGGGTGGAATCGCGGAGAGGATCTCGAACAGCGGCAGCTCCCCGGCTCCCGGTACGAGCCGCTCCGTCATCGATTCCGCCATGTAATCCGGGATGGCCGGATAGCGAGGGACGTCGCAGATCTGAACGTAGCCAATGAGATTCGGATCCAGGGTGGCCAGGTCGCTCGGGGTGGCACCGGATCGGATCAGATGCATCGTATCGATCAGCAACCGGAAGTCGGGACGTCCGACGTGGCGCACGGCGGCCAGAGCCGTCGCGAGAATATGTTCTGGACACCCAGATCCGCTGCCAGGTCGACGAATTCGGTCCGTGGCAGGCCGAAGACGCTGAGATGTTCTATGCCGATGCGCTCCATGGGTTCCCCATTTTAAGCGCGGGCTAGTCGGCAGTCTCACCCGCGAGGAAGCGCTGCCAGACCGCATGATCCGTACGCTGGCCGCCGGGCGTATCCGCACCATATCGGGTGATCTCCGCCGCGAGATCGAGCGGCATGGTCGGCGCGGTCATACCTCGCAACTCCTGTTCGATCGCGGCATCCGGCACCAACCAGCACACCTCGAATTCGATGCCGTCGGGGTCGGCTCCGTACAGCGACTTGGTGACCGCATGATTCGACGCTCCGCTCAGAGCGTCCGCCGCCCGCAGTGCGTCCTTGACCCGCCCCAACTCGCGCAGCGTGTCAACCTCCCAGGCCAGGTGGTACAGCCCGACCCGTCCGGTGCGATGCGTAGCGGCCGGTTCGGTGGATCGGAACAAACCCAGGTCATGGTCGTTGGCTGAACCGGCCGCCTGCAGGAAGACCCCACCCGGAATTGCGCCGATCTGTCGGAAGCCGAGGACATCGTGGTAGAACGTGGCCGAGCGCTCCACATCGGAGACGAACAGGACGGCATGGTTCAGGCGCTGGATTGGCACGAAAGTTGCTCCGTTTCCTCAGTGCTCGACCGATGCGAAGGCCCGCAGTTCGCGGGCTACATCGGGACCGGTCGGCATGTACACGACCTCGCGGTACCGTGCTGCGGCCAGGTTAGCCAAGGTCATGGGCGCTGGCCATTGCCGATCTGGCGGTGAATCCGGTACCGAAACACGCGCGGAATCGGCCGCTGGAACAGCCGTGTGATTGTCGCGATCGCACTTGCCATCGCGATTTCCAGGATCACGTATCGCTTCGGCATCAGTTCCTCCCTTCGATCGTCTGTGATCAGTAGGCGGCGCTGCTGTGCGCCCCTCCGCGCGAAAGCTGCACCGGCCGACTGGGCCGCAATCTTCATACCAACGGTTGGATGGCCTATCCCTGATCAGCTTCCGCTGAGTGGAAGGTCGGGATCGAACGCCAGGGAGTCGATGACGAAGCGACTGCCGCGGCCGCAGAGATGCAACGCAAAGGTGCTCCACCTCACAATGCCTCGGGTTGACCTTCACATACATGTGAAGGTTCGAATATTCGAGTCATGAAGATAGGCATTACCACCTTCCTTACCGACGAGGGAATCAGCGGTCCGAAACTCGGTGTGGCGCTGGAGGCGCGGGGATTCGAATCGTTGTTCCTGCCGGAACATTCGCATATCCCCGCGAGCCGGAAGTCTCCGGCCCCGGGTGGAGGCGAATTGCCTCGGGAGTACTACCGCGCACTGGATCCGTTCGTCACCCTCGGCGCGATTGCGGCGGTCACCGAACGGTTGATCCTCGGTACCGGGGTCACTCTGCTGATCCAGCGCGATGTCATCCACACCGCGAAGGAGGTCGCCACGCTCGACCGAATCTCGCGCGGGCGCTTCATATTCGGCGTCGGCGCGGGCTGGAACCGCGAGGAGATGGCCGATCACGGTACCGATCCGCGTACCCGCGGCGCGCTGCTCGACGAGCAACTCGACGCCATCCGAGCGATCTGGACCGAGGACGTCGCCGAATATCATGGCCGCTTCATCGATTTCGACCCGATGTATGCCTGGCCGAAACCCATGCAAACCCCGCACCCGCCGATCTTCATCGGTGGCGCGGAAGCGGCGGCCGAACGCGCGATCCGCCACGGCCTCGGGTGGCTTCCCGCCGCGGTCGCCGATCCCGCCGCGATACCGGCCCAATTAGCCCGACTCGACGGATATGACGTGCCTGTCACCGTCGCGTTCGCCGCAGTCGATTCAGCACTGATCGACGGCTATGCCGAGGCCGGGGTAGAGCGATTGGTCTTCAGCGTGCCGACGCTCCCGGAACTGGAAACACTGCGCGCCCTCGACGAAATCACCAAAGTCGCCGACCGGTACCTCGGCCCGACGCTCGCGCCATGACAGATTGACAATGAGTGTAGCGATGTAACAAACTCTCCGGGGTTCGCGGTCATCGGAAGAGGGGCTGGCCAGTGACCGATAACGCCCGTGCGGCGCTGGAGTTGGTTCGTGATTCGAGCCAGTTCAAGTGGTATGTGATCCCGCTGTTGCTGATCGTGGTTTACGTGTATGCCACCGAGGTCGAGCGCCGGAACTGGAATGTGCTGTTCGGTGGGCTGGCGCTGTGGGGGATGGACTGGTTCAACGAGATCTGGAACGCCGTGGTCTTCCATGTCACCGATCGCGCGCCAGTGTGGGGCGCGGTCGGGCCGACCGCCTATCAAATTTTGATCGGGCTCAATATCGAGATCTGCTTCATGTTCGCGATCATGGGCGTGGCGGCGGCGAAGTTGCTGCCGCCACGCGAGATGCGCGTGTTCGGGCTGCCCAACCGTCCGGTGCTGGTGGCGGTGAATGCGGCGTTGGCCGTTGGCGTCGAGATCGTGCTCAACAAGATCGGTGTGCTGACCTGGGACTGGTCCTGGTGGCAGGCAGGCTTCCCGCCGCTGATCTGGCTGATCGGCTACGTCCCGTTCTTCGCGGCCTGCTTCTGGGTGCACGATCTGCCCACCGTGCGCGCCAAGGCCTTGGCAGCCGGGGCGATCCTGGGGCTCGACGCGGTGGCTCTCATTGCTTTCGGCTCGCTGGGATGGTTGTGAACACTCTCGCTCGATTCGCGCTCACCACCGCGCTCACGCTCGTATTCACCGGCATCACCGCGCATTCCGCGACTGCCGAACATACGCCCTGTACCTTGCTCGGCACCGTGGGAACTCCTGAGGGCGCAAGCGACCGGTCCAGTGTCGGTCTGGAAGTGTTACCGCCCGCCGACATTGCACTGCCCGCGCAGGTGTATTTCCGCACCACCGCCGAATCGTTCAACCGCCGCTGGTCCTTCGCCGTCCGTGACGGCCGCATCTTCGTGAAAGATGCTGCGGAACAAGAGGATTGGCACATTCTCCCACTCCCGGGCGGTATGGATGGCCGCATCTCCGGGGTGTCGGCGGACGACGACGAGGTGATGGCGATCGACCGCGACCGCCGATTCTTCACCATGGACCACGCGCTGAGCGCACCGCGAGACTGGAACTGGAGCAGCCGCTACGGCACACCGCTGTGGACCGGCCCCGGCAACGACACTGCCGCCGACCACACACTCGAAACCCTGGCGGCACCATCGCCATACACATATACGGAGCGTTCGGACCGGGGCTGGATGGCCACCATCGATGCCTTCGACATCGCGGTGACACCTACGCTATTGCGCCTCGACTTCGGCGGCGACCTTCGACTCGACCTGATCCTGCATACCGTCGACGGACTACGCCAAATGCCGCAGCAGCGGGGGATCAGCGATCAGCCCCGTCACCTCGACGGCACCATTGAGGTCCCGGCCGCGATCGCGAACAGCCTTGTAGACCAACCCGAACCGATCCGACACTTCATAACAGACCATCTGAATGGACGCCGTTTCACCGACACTGACGTCACGGTCACCGCGTAGTCGTTCAGCGTCGCCGGACTCGGCCTGGTGCTATCGCGCGTCCGCTGACCGCATTATGGGCCGGACGTCGTCGTGCCCAGTCGTGCGGCGGTGAGGTTTTCGGCGGCGAAACGGGCGATGCTGCAGGCCTGGCGCGTATGAGCTTCCGGGTGCGCGGTGCGCTGCTCCAGCGTGGTGCGGATCCGATCCAACGATGCGGTGGCATCGCTGGTGGCGCGGCGGAGCACGGTGTACCGGTGGTCGAGGTCGCGATAGGCGAGGTCGATGTCGTGGCAGCGGCCGCGCAGGTCGGCCACACGATTGAGCAGATCGGCGACCTCACGTGTGGACAGGGTGAGGGTCGGGTGCTCCTCTCCGGAGAGGATCGCCTCGCCCGCGACCTCGGCGCAGCGCGCGTGCAGTATATCGAGAATGTCGGCCACACAGATCACCTCCCACCACTGCGCACGAGAACGAGAGAGAGGCTGCAGGTCAACGCATCTGACGATGGTCGGGCGCGAATCGACGCTCCCTCTCGTTTGATTGCTTTGATCGACACGTAACCCGGCTACGACCCGATCACGGGTACGGTACTGGAATCCTGCCGGCCGAGGAATTCCGCCACTAGTGTCATAGACACAAATGAGAAATTTCCGATGATACGCGCGGGTAACCACCTGACGCTGTGTAATTGCGCGCAGTAAGGGTGCAGACTACGCGGGACCGGCAGTCGCAAACCGTCGCCCGACCGGGCCAGTGCTGTGGAGTGGAAGGAGTTGGCGAGTGTTCAGCCGCATCGCCATCGTGAACCGGGGAGAGGCCGCTATGCGGCTCATCCATGCCGTCCGAGATCTGGCCGCGGAGACCGGGCGACCGATCGAAACCGTCGCGTTGCACACCGATGTCGATCGGAACGCGACATTCGTGCGCGAGGCCGATATCGCCTATGACCTCGGTCCGGCGTCCGCGCGTCCGTATCTGGATCTGAAGGCGCTCGAGCGCGCTCTGGTCACGACCAAGGCCGACGCCGCCTGGGTCGGTTGGGGTTTCGTCGCCGAGGATCCGGCATTCGCCGAGCTGTGCGAGCAGATCGGCGTCACCTTCATCGGCCCCAGTCCGGAGGCCATGCGCAAGCTCGGTGACAAGATCGGCGCGAAGCTGATCGCGGAGGAAGTCGGCGTGCCGGTCGCGCCGTGGAGCCGCGGTTCGGTCGAGACCGTGGACGCCGCGCTCGCGGCCGCCGCCGAGATCGGCTACCCGTTGATGCTGAAAGCGACCGCCGGTGGTGGCGGCCGTGGTATCCGGGTGGTGACGAACGAGGCCGAACTCGTCGATGCCTACGAACGCACCCGTCAGGAAGCCGCGCGCGCCTTCGGCAGCGGCGTGGTCTTCCTGGAACGGCTGGTGACCGGCGCCCGGCACGTCGAGGTCCAGGTGATCGCGGACGGCCAGGGCACCGCATGGGCGCTCGGCGTCCGCGACTGCTCGGTGCAGCGGCGCAATCAGAAGGTCATCGAGGAGTCGGCGTCACCGGTGCTGCGTCCCGAGCAGGTGGCCGAACTCAAGGCGTCGGCCGAGCGCTTGGCGATCGCGGTTCAGTATCGCGGCGCGGCGACCGTCGAGTTCCTGTACCACCCGGGTGACGAGCTGTTCGCATTCCTCGAGGTCAACACTCGCCTGCAGGTCGAACACCCGATCACCGAGTACACCACCGGTTTCGACCTGGTTCGGGCGCAGCTGCTGGTGGCATCGGGCGGCAAGCTCGAGGGCGAAGCTCCGGCCGAACGCGGGCACGCGATCGAAGCCCGGCTCAACGCCGAGGATCCGGACCGCGACTTCGCGCCCGCGCCGGGCCGCATCGCGCGGCTGGATCTGCCCGCCGGGCCCGGCATTCGCGTCGACACCGGCGTCAGCGAGGGCGACACGATTCCTGCCGACTTCGACTCGATGATCGCCAAGATCATCGCCTACGGACGAGACCGCGAGCAAGCGCTGGGCCGGCTGCGCCGGGCAATGTCGCAGACCAGGGTCGTCATCGAGGGCGGGGCGACGAACAAGAGCTTCGTGCTCGATCTGCTGAACCAGCCCGAGGTGATCGACGCCAGCGCGGACACCGGCTGGATCGACCGCGTGCGCGCCGAGGGACGCCTCGTATCGCATCAACACTCCGCGGTCGCGGTGGCCGTCGCCGCCATCGATGCCTACGAAGAGGAAGAGCGGGTCGAGCGGCACCGGCTGTTGTCCACGGCGGCCGGTGGACGGCCCCAGGTGCAGCACCAGAGCGGTCGCCCGCACGACCTGAAGTTGCGTGGCGTCGGCTACCGTGTGCGCGTCGCACGGATCGGTGCGCACCGGTTCCGCGTCGGCATCGAAGCGGGTGGCGAGATGCGTGCCGCGGATATTGATCTCGAGCGCTTCGACCGCCACACCGGGCAGATCGTGGTCAACGGCGTCCGCTACCGGGTGATCACCGGTACGCATGGGCCGATCCACCTGGTCGATGTCGACGGTGTGACGCATCGGATCAGCCGTGACGAGGGTGGCGTCGTCCGCTCGCCCGCCCCCGCGCTGGTCGTTGCCACCCCGCTGGAGGTCGGTGCCGAGGTCGAGGCGGGCGCACCGGTGCTGGTACTCGAGAGCATGAAGATGGAAACGGTGCTGCGCGCGCCGTTCCGGGCTCGGTTGAAGGAATCCGCTGTCACCGTCGGCACCCAGGTCGAGACCGGCGCGCCGCTGCTGCGGCTGGAGCCGCTCGCCGAGGACGATGAGGCCGCAGACGCCGTGGAGGTCGCGTCGGTCGAACTGGACCTGCCCGACGAGCCCGCGCCGGACCGCGTGCACGACGGCATCGCCCGCAGCCTGCAGGACCTGCGCAGCTTGCTGCTCGGCTTCGACGTCGACCCGCATGACGAGCGCCGGGTGCTCGACCACTACCTCGCCGTGCGCCGGGCGGCCATCGCGGACAACCGCAGGCCCCTTGCCGATGAGATCGAACTCGTGCAGGTGTTCTCCGACCTGTCCGAGCTGAGCCACAACCGGTCGTGGAATGAGGACGGCGTCCAGGGCCACGTCCACAGCGCCCGCGAGTACTTCCACACCTACCTGCAGAGCCTCGATGTCGAGCGGGCCGGACTGCCGGAGTCGTACCAGGCCGAGCTCGCCAAGGCACTCGGGCATTACGGCGTCACCGAACTGGATCGTTCCCCTGAGCTCGAAGCCGCGGTCTTCCGGATCTTCCTCGCCCAGCAACGGCCATCCGACACCGTCACCGTCATCACCACCTTGCTGCGCGAGTGGCTGGGCGAGCCGGTGCCGGACCGGGCGCTGCGGGAGCCGGTCGGTCTGGCACTGGAGCGGCTGGTTACCGCGACACAGGTGCGCTTCCCCGTGATCGCCGACCTCACCCGTGGCCTGGTGTACTCCTGGTTCGGCCAGCCGCTGCTGCGGCGCAATCGTGCCCGCGTCTACACCAATGTCCGTAAGCAGCTGAGCCACCTCGATGCGCACCCGGAGACGGCGGATCGCGCCGAGCGCATCTCCGAGATGGTCCGCAGTACCGAGCCGCTGGTGCGGCTGCTCGGTCAGCGCCTGGTGCGCGGCAGTGCCGACAACACCGCCATGCTCGAGGTGCTGACCCGCCGGTACTACGGGAACAAGGGTCTGACCGGTGTGCACACCCGGGAGGCCGGTGGGTGCACGTTCGTGATCGCCGAACGTCGGGGCCTGAGCTTGGTTTCGGCGGCGGTGAGTTTCGATGCGCTCGACACTGTGCTGCGCGGTCTCACCGAGCTGGCGAGCGTGACTTCCTCCATCGAGGCCGACATCTACCTGAGCTGGGAGAAGCAGCCGGAGGACTTCGACGCGATGGCCGCCGCGTTGCAGGAAGTGCTCGGTGCGCGGCGGTTGCCGAACCAGATCCACCGGATCACCGCCACTGTCGCGGGGAGCGGCGGTGCGGTGATGCACCATCACTTCACCTTCCGTCCGTCCGCGACCGGCATGGTCGAGGAGCGGTTGATCCGCGGCCTGCATCCGTACATCGCGGAGCGGATGCAGATGAAGCGGTTGCGCAAGTTCGACCTCACTCGGCTCCCGTCCTCGGACGAGGAGGTCTACCTGTTCCGGTGCATCGCGAAGGAGAATGCGTCCGACGAGCGTCTCGTCGCATTCGCGCAGGTACGAGACTTGGCCGCATTGCGCGAGCACGACGGTCGGCTGCTGGCGCTGCCGACCGCCGAGAGCACCATTGCCGCCTGCCTGGATTCGATCCGCCGCGCGCAGTCGCAGCGGCCCTCGGCCAAGCGGTTCCACACCAACCGCATCGTGATGTACATCTGGCCGCCGGTCGAGATGACCCGCGCCGAGCTGGAGATGATCGTCGATCGGGTGCGGCCGACGACCGCGGGCGCCGGGCTGGAGGAGATCCTGCTCATCGCGCGGCATCGCCACCCGAAGACCGGCGAGCTGATCAAGGTCGCCGTGCGCATCGCCTTCGACGCCACTGGCGGCACCGAGGTGACCATTGGTGAGCGGTCCGACGAGGCGGTCGAGCCGATCGACGAGTACCGGCAGAAGGTGCTGCGGGCCAGCAGCCGCAACACCGTGTACCCGTACGAGCTGACCGCTCTGCTCGGTGAATTCGCCGAGTACGACCTGGATTCCGATCACACGCTCGTGCCGGTCGACCGGCCCAAGGGACGCAATAAGGCCGCGATCGTCGCGGGCGTGGTCACCACGGCGACCGAGCAGTATCCGGACGGCATCAGCAGAGTGGTGCTGCTCGGTGATCCGACGAAATCGCTCGGTGCGCTTTCGGAGCCGGAGTGCCGTCGCGTGATCGCCGCGATGGACCTGGCCGAACGGATGCAGGTGCCGCTGGAGTGGTACGCGCTGTCCTCCGGCGCCCGGATCTCGATGCAGTCCGGCACCGAGAACATGGACTGGGTGGCGGCGGCGCTCAAGCGGATCGTCGAATTCACCCAGGACGGCGGCGAGATCAACATCGTGGTCTCGGGGATCAACGTCGGCGCGCAGCCGTACTGGAACGCCGAGGCGACGATGCTCATGCATACCAAGGGCATCCTGGTGATGACGCCGGACTCGGCGATGGTGCTCACCGGCAAGCAGGCGCTGGACTTCTCCGGCGGCGTGTCGGCCGAGGACAACTTCGGTATCGGCGGTTACGACCGGGTGATGGGCCCGAACGGGCAGGCGCAGTACTGGGCGCCTAATCTGCTCGCCGCGCGAGATGTGCTGATGTCGCACTACGACCACACCTATGTGGCGCCGGGCGAGCAGTCGCCGCGGCGGTCGGACACCAGCGACCCCATCGATCGCGACGTCTCGGACTTCCCGCATGTCGTGGCGGGCAGCGACTTCACCACGGTCGGCGAGATCTTCTCCGCCACCGCCAACCCCGACCGCAAGAAGCCGTTCGACATCCGGACCGTTATGCGAGCCGTGGCCGATCAGGACCACCCGGTGCTGGAACGCTGGGCCGGGATGGCCGACGCCGAGACGGCCGTCGTACAGGATGCGCGGCTCGGCGGTATTCCGGTGTGCCTGCTGGGCATCGAGTCCAGGGGAGTGCCGCGCCGCGGCTACCCGTCCACCGACGGCCCGGACACCTACACGGCTGGCACGTTGTTCCCGCAGTCTTCGAAGAAGGCCGCGCGGGCGATCAACGCGGCCAGCGGCAATCGGCCGCTTGTGGTGTTGGCGAATCTGTCGGGCTTCGACGGCTCACCGGAATCGATGCGGAAGTTGCAGCTCGAGTACGGTGCCGAGATCGGCCGAGCGATCGTCAACTTCCAGGGCCCCATCGTGTTCTGCGTGATCTCGCGCTATCACGGTGGCGCCTTCGTGGTGTTCTCGAAGCTGCTCAACCCGAATATGACCGTGCTGGCGCTGGAAGGCTCGTTCGCTTCGGTACTCGGCGGCGCCCCCGCGGCCGCGGTGGTGTTCGCCGGTGAGGTCAATGCCCGTACGGCAGCCGATCCGCGGGTGCGCGATCTCGAGGCACGCGCCGCGAACGCGCTCGGCGCCGACCGTGCGGCACTGACAGCGGAACGCGACGAGGTCCGGTCTTCGGTTCGCACGGAGAAACTCGGTGAGGTCGCAGCGGAGTTCGACCGCGTGCACAATATTCAGCGCGCTGTCGAGGTCGGTTCGGTCGATGCCATCATCCGCGCCGCCGAACTTCGCCCGCGCATCATCGAGGCCATCGAGGTGGGACTGCCCGCCTGATCTTTGATCGCTGAAACGGTCGGCCTATTCGGGGCAACATCGCGCCCCGAATAGGCCGACTGTTGTTTCTTCGGGCGGTCATACACTGACACCGACAGCTGTTCCATCTCGATCAGAAGATCGGCCGAGCCGATGACCGAACTTGTTTCGCGCGCCCAAGGCGTCCGCTTCGACGAACTCGCGCTGGCGACGCGCAATCACGGCATGCAACTGGAGGGCATGCGGTACGACATCACGCCCATCGGCATGCATTACTTGCTGATTCATTTCGATATCCCGGAGATCGACGCATCGTCATGGCGGTTGCGGGTGACCGGATACGTCAAGCGTGGACTGGAGCTGTCGCTCGACGACATCAGATCGCGACCGGCGACGACGATTCCGGTCACCCTCGAATGCGCGGGTAATGGGCGCACGAGAATGGACCCGCGCAACGTCAGCCAACCGTGGGGTCTGAGGCGATCGGCACGGCGGCGTGGACGGGCACCGCACTGGGTGGGATTCTCGACGACTGCGGTATCCGGGACGAAGCGGTCGAGGTCGTATTCACCGGCGCCGATCGCGGATTCCAGGACAAAGTGGAGCACAACTATCAACGCTCCCTGAGCATCAGCGAATGCCGCAGACCCGAAATTCTGCTCGCTTACGAAATGAACGGCACACCGCTCCCACCACAGCACGGCTTCCCACTGCGACTGCTCGTCCCCGGGTGGTACGGCATGACGAGCGTCAAATGGCTGCGGAATATCGAAGTCGTCGACCGGCCCTTCACCGGGTTACAACAGGCGGTGGCCTATCGCTACCAACGCGACGCGGACGATCCGGGGCTACCGGTATCGCGAATCAAGGTGCGTGCGTTGATGATTCCGCCTGGCATTCCCGACTACCCGAGTGGGCGACGCACGGTCGACGCCGGTGCGGTCCTGCTCCGCGGCCGCGCGTGGTGTGGCACCTCGCCCGTGGTCCGCGTGGAAGTCGGTGTCGATGGCCGCTGGCAGGACGCTCAATTGGAGCGCGGCGTCGCCGAATTCGCCTGGCGCAGTTGGAGTTACACCTGGGATGCGCGACCGGGCGAGTGCCGACTGAGCTGCCGCGCCACCGATGCGGAAGGGAATGTGCAACCGGCCGAGCAATTCTGGAACCGACAGGGCCTGGGGAACAACCTGATTCAGGAAGTCCCGGTCACGGTCCGGTGAACCAGCGCCGAACCCGTGTTGCAGCGAATTCGGCCTTCTCGGTCGCCAATTCGGCCGAGGGTGTGACGAACGGTGCGGCCGGCTTCGGTCCGGAAAGGAAGTCGGCGTCTACCTTGCCGACGAGTCCGTCCCCGAATTCGATGTAGCAGGAACCCTGCCCGAGATACTTCCCGGGCGCGGGTGTTCGGTGCAGTTGCGCGGCAATGTGCGCTGCAACCGTGCGTGCGGCGTTTTCGGCGAAAACCCCGGCGCGGGGAACCGGAGCGTCCGCGCAGTCGCCGATGGCGTAGACGCCCGGATAGGGGGTGGCGAGGGTTCACGGGTCGACGTGGATCCAGCCGTCGCCGCCGTCGACGGTCAGCCCGGATGCCTCGACCACGGGTACGACGCAATGGGTCGGGATGCCGATGAACAGGTCGTAGGCGAGGTCGCCCGCGCCAGTCCGGGCGATATGGTTCTTCGGGTCGAGCGCATGGACCCGCTGCCCCGGAGAGTAGTCGATTCCACGTCGCCCGAGCGCCTCGACAAGCGCGGCGGAGGTGTCCGCGGAGACCGGGATCGGTAAGTCCATCGGGGTCAGCACATGCATGCGAGTACGGTCGCGGATGCCACGCCGGCTCAGTAATTCGTGCAGCAGCATCGCGCACTCATAGGGTGCGGGCGGGCACTTGAACGGGACGCTCAATATCGCGATGAGAATGGTGCCACCGTCGAAACCGGCCAGCCGATCGCGCAGTCGGCACGCTCCCGGGATCGAGTAGTACTCGTGACCGTCCGCGACGAACCCCGGGGTAGCGGCGGGGTCGTAATCGGCGCCCAAAGCGACAACCAGAAAGTCCGGGTCGTAACTGGCGCGGTCGGTGTCCACGTGACGGGTCTGCGGGTCGATCGCGGTGACCTGCTCCTGCCGGAACTCGACGCCGGGACGGACCAGGTCGCGGTAGCTGACCCGCACGGATTCCGGAGTCCGGTCGTGGAAAAGGATTTCCAATTTCGAGAAACCGAATGTGAACCCGTTGTTACGGTCGACGAGTACCACTCGAACCTCGCCGGGCACTGACTCGGACAGGCAGGCGGCCAGTTCCAGCCCGCCGAACCCGGCTCCGAGGATGAGCACCGTCGGCGTTCGAACGTTCTCGGGGATGGACATGGTTGAACGCTTTCCCGCGAGTCAGTGCGTCGCCGGCCGTTTCAATCCATTGATTGCGTATCCATTGTGCGCGCCTCGCTAGCCGGATGGAACCCGGCTTTCAAGCCGCGCGCATACTTGCGGCGATTGCTGTGGCACCGTTCGCCGTTCTCGTAACCGATGCAGATCCACCCGAGCACGGAGGTGAAAACATGGGTGTGCTCGATCGCCGAACCGTTCTGGTCGGCACCCTTACTGCGACGACCGCCTTGATGGCGGGTTGCGGGCGAGATCAGTCATCCGATCAGGTCCCAACGACGCAGTCGCCGCCGCAGACCGCGAAGGCGGCCTTCGACAGGCTGATGACAGGTAATCGCCGCTGGATCGATGGCAATCTGGACCATCCTGACCGCGATCCGGATCGGCGCGAGTTGCTGGCCCGGGATCAGCAGCCGTACGGCGTCGTGCTGGCTTGTATCGATTCGCGCGTCCCGCCGGAGCTGGTGTTCGACACCGGGCTCGGCGATTTGTTCGTGATGCGTACCGGCGGTCTTGCGGTGGGACCCGTCGTGACCGGTTCCGTCGAATACGGGCCGATGACCAGTGGCTCCCCATTGATCATGGTCCTCGGGCACCAGCGCTGCGGTGCGGTGGCCGCGGCATACAAGGCACTGCAGGAGGGCACGTCGCTGCCGGGCAATCTGCAGTCGATTGTGGAGGCACTGCGACCGGCATACGAGCGGATGGATTCGCCGGGCACCGACCCGGTCGAAACGATGAGCCGCATCCAGATCGAGTTGACCGCACAAGATCTGCGACGCAACAACGACCTCGCGCCGATGGTGGAACGTGGCGCTGTTTCGGTCGTGGGCGCCTACTACAACCTCGACACCGGGCGGGTCGAAGTTCTCGACGGAGCCCCGGCCTGACCGCGGCTTGCATACGACCGACCGGGCGGGTAGTCCGGATAGCAGGAGGTGTTCGATGCTGTCCTCCGCATCCGATCCCTTGGCGCGGACAGAAGAAGTCATCGTGTCGTCGGAGTCCATCCGGCTGACGGGGATACTGGCCGTCCCACAGAGCCCCACCGGTCTGGTCGTCTTCGCGCACGGCAGCGGCAGCGGTCGCCACAGTCCGCGGAATCGGCTGGTCGCCGATGTACTCAACCGAGCGGGACTCGCGACGATGCTTGTCGACCTGCTGACCGCGACCGAGGAGGGCGACCGTGCACGAGTTTTCGATATCGAGCTGCTCGCCGAGCGTCTCGTCGCGGTGACTCGTGGGCTGCGCACGCGGCCGGTCCTGAGCGGCCTTCCGACCGGATATTTCGGGGCGAGCACCGGTGCCGGTGCCGCACTGTGGGCGGCGACCGAACCCGGCACCGAGATCGCGGCCATCGTCTCCCGTGGCGGTCGCCCGGACCTGGCCGGTGCGCGACTGGCGCACGTCCGGGCGCCGACGCTGCTCATCGTCGGCGGTAACGATCAGTACGTGCTGGAGCTCAATCGCGAGGCCCAACTGCGGATGCCGTGTCCGAGCGAGATCGACGTCGTCCCCGGTGCGACGCACCTGTTCGAGGAGCCCGGTGCGCTCGAGCAGGTGGCGGATCTGGCTCGCGACTGGTTCCGCGGCAACCTCAGCGTCGTGCGGTCTTGAACACCACCGGTAGGTCGTCGGGGCGCAGTGCGACCCGGGTGCCGAAGTCGTGACTGATGTGCTCGATCGTCTCGCACAGCCATCGAGATTCATCGCGCGCGGCCGACTCCAGGCGCATGTGCCGAATCCGCAGTGGAATCATTCGCGTCTGCATCACGCCGGGATCGATGGACACCAGATAGAGCAGGCGAAGCTCCGGGCGGTACCGCTCATAGCCGCGGATGCCCTCGTAATCATCGATGACGTCACCGCACCCGTACAGAATCGGTTTGCCCTGATAGATCTCGATCGGCCGTGGATGGTGTGCGGAATGCCCGTGCACGAGGTCGACTCCGGCATCGATCAATCGATGCGCGAACTGCCTTTCGCTCCGCGGCACCCCGTAGCCCCAGTTGGGCCCCCAATGTACGGAAACGATCGCGATATCGCCATTGCGCTTGTGCGCCAATACTTCTGCCGCCACCTCCTCGGCGGCGCGAATATTCGGCGCGTCTCCGATCCACCACAGCCCCGGCCGATCGCGGCCAGCCGCCCAATGGTTCGGGACCCCACTCGATCCCGCGCCGACCGAGACGATTACCACTCGTCGTCCGTCATCGAGTTCCGATATCGCCGGGGTCCGGGCCTCGTCGAAATCCACGCCCGCCCCGGCGCGCTGGATGCGCGCGGTATCGAGTGTTTCCACCGTGTCCGCCAGCCCTTCGACACCGAAATCGAGAATGTGGTTGTTGGCCAGCGCGCAGACGACCGGCGCGATTGCGGTCAACACCGGAATATTGGCTGGATTCATGCGGTAGTGGATGCCCTTGCCGGCTGCGAAGGCGCCATCGGCGGTGATCGCGGTTTCCAGATTGAGCAATCGCACCTGCGGGGCGAGCTGCGCAAGTATCGGCAGGACCTCACCCCATGGGTGACCGAAATCCACCGGGCGGGCAAATTCACCGCTTATTTGCTCAGCCAACTCCGCATACGTCCGCGCATCCTCGATATACCGTTCGTGCAGCGTCGGATCACCGGGGTGCGGGAGAATCTGGTCCACCCCACGGCCCAGCATGACGTCGCCGCCCAGCAGCACCGTCGCCATGCCACCATTGTCGATCATGTCCGCCACATCGTTCAATGCGCGGCGGTGTAAATGGCGATGTCCGCGCCGCGTCACCGGGTTCGAGAAGGATGTCGCCCCGCTAGGCGCTGATGCCCGCGGTCAGGATGGCGGCCAACTCGCGGTAGGCGTCGGCATCGTCGAGTCCGGTGTGTTCGCGCACCCCGCCCTGCTGGATGCGGACCATCATGGTGGCGACCATATCGGCGGCGAAGGCGGCGTGGACGTCACGGAATTCGCCCGCCGCGACCCCCTCATCGATGAGTTCGCGGACCCGGCGGGCGGCGATCCTGGTGTTCTTCTCGTAGATCTCCCGCGCGGGCGCGAAACCGCTCAAGTCGGCCATGAACCGGTCGGAGGCGGCGGCCAGGGCGGTACCGACCGCGGACAGGTAGGCGGTGATGCGCTCACGGGCATCGGCGATCGGCGCGATACCGGCCTCCACATCGTCGGTGGCGCGGCGGAAGAAGTGCACGGTCGCGGCCCGGACCAGCTGTTCCTTGCTGCCCGCCAGGGTGTAGAGGGTCGATTTGGAGCAACGCAGTCGCGCGGCGATCTCATCGAGGGTCAGATGCGCGAATCCCTCGGTCAGAAACAGGTCGACCAGCGCGTCGAACAGTTCGGTACGCCGCCGAGTGGCGAATCCGCCGTGTGTGAGCTGGTCCATAGCAGCGAATAGTACTGAAGCGTCTCTTGCAGTACCGAGGTACGACCAGTACTGTACATAGTAATTCAGTACTGCTATACGTAGGCGAGGAGTCTTGTGGCCGTCGAACGTCTGCTGCCCACCACCGAAGCCCGGGAATTGATCCAGCTGACCCGCGACATCGCCGATAAGGTCCTCGCCCCGATCGTCGATGAATGCGAGCGGGCCGAGAGCTATCCCGATGGTGTGTTCGCGAGGCTGGGGGAGGCCGGGTTGTTGAGCCTGCCGTACCCGGTCGAATGGGGCGGCGGTGGCCAGCCGTACGAGGTGTATCTGCAGGTCCTCGAGGAGATCGCCGCGCGGTGGGCGGCGATCGCGGTGGCGGTCAGTGTGCACAGCCTGGCCTGCCATCCGATGCTGGCATTCGGCACCGAGGAGCAGAAGCGGCGTTGGCTGCCGGAGATGTTGGGCGGCAACACGATCGGCGCATACAGCCTCTCCGAGCCGCAGGCCGGATCAGATGCCGCCGCAGTGGCCTGCAAGGCCGCTCCGGTCGATGGCGGCTATCTCGTCAACGGCACCAAGGCCTGGATCACCCACGGCGGCATCGCCGACTTCTACAACCTGTTCGCGCGCACGGGCGGGGGGCCGCGCGGCATCTCCTGCTTCCTGGTACCGCGTGAGACCATCGGCCTGACCTTCGGCAAGCCCGAGCAGAAGATGGGACTGCACGCGGTGCCGACTACGACCGCGCACTACGACGACGCGTTCCTGCCCGTCGAGCGTCGGATCGGTACGGAGGGGCAAGGCCTCCAGATCGCCTTGAGTGCGCTGGATTCCGGTCGGCTCGGTATCGCCGCCGTCGCGACCGGACTGGCTCAGGCCGCGCTCGACGAAGCCGTCGCCTACGCCAAGGAGCGCTCGGCATTCGGCAAGCCGATCATCGAACATCAGGGTCTCGGGTTCCTACTGGCTGATATGGCTGCCGCGGTCGATTCGGCCCGCGCCACCTATCTCGATGCCGCGCGTCGACGCGATGCGGGCCTGGCGTACTCACGGCAGGCGAGTGTGGCCAAACTGATCGCCACCGACGCGGCCATGAAGGTCACCACCGACGCGGTCCAGGTATTCGGCGGCTACGGCTATACCCGCGACTTCCGGGTCGAGCGGTACATGCGCGAAGCCAAGATCACCCAAATCTTCGAGGGCACCAACCAGATTCAGCGACTGGTCATAGCACGCAGCCTCGCGCATTGACGGGCTGTGCTGGCGGTGCCGCTCTGTTCGGTACCGCGGTGATCAGGTGGCACGCTGCGGCGGGTACGTCTCGAATCCGGTTGTCACCGGTCATGGCCGAAGGGCTTTCGGCTTCTTCGTCGTTCGCTGCGGTTGCGGTGGGCCTCTGCCGAATATGACTTCGTTTCAACTGACCGGCAAGCTGCGTACCGGGCCGCTCAACGACACCCGTTGACCTCGCCGCGGGTGATTTCGTGCGATTTCCCGGTGACATCCACGTGTGCTCGAGCGAGCGAGTCATGGTTGCCCACATGGTGACCACGATTCCCCCGGTGCGCCAGTTCGGTCCGCGCGTGACGCAGATCGAACTCGGCGGGTGGTCCGGAGCTGAGCGGGTAGCGGTGGTGTCATCGGACCGATGGTGACGTATCCGCTACTGCCCTGAGCAGTGCTAGGAATTGCATGATCGGCGGTGCGTCGTCGTAGCGCGTTTCGGTCGCGATCGCCGAGATGTGTGGCCCGTCGGCTGCGGTGCGGACGAGGCCGTGCTCGGCGCACAGCATCAACGCGGGTAGTGCGGTCTCCGCGGCGGTCCGTCGGCGTCCGGCGACCCACAGGCAGCCCGCCCGCAACAGTTGCGCTTGGATGAATGCTCTTGGGCGCTGCTGGGTTTCGATCACGCGCACCATCTGCTCGGCTCGATCGCAGGCTTGATCAGCCGAGCGATCGGCCAACAGCAGCCGGATCGCGGAGTCTTGTTCGAGTTCGGCGATTCCGGCGTGAATCATTGTGTTCTGCTTGCGGTATGGCGGCAGCTGCCGGAGCGCGTCGCGAGTTTCGAGTGGAATCGGCAGACCGAGGCGGATGCGCTCGTTGACCATGCGGGCGGCCAAGCGCGGCAGTGACTCGTGCTCCGCGATTTCCGCCCCCTCGGTAATGCGTTGTTCGGCGGCGGCGAGGTCGCCGCGTATTGCTTTGATGCGTGCGCCGGTGCCGAAGCTGGCGAGCAGGAACCAGACGGCGCCGCCGTGGCGGCCGAGATCAGCGCTGGAATCGAGTAGTTGCTCGGCTTCGTCGAGGCGGTTCTGCTCGTAGCGGATGGAGCCGAGGAGGGCACCGGACATCCGTGAACCGTAGGTTTGCGAGCGGCCGCGTCGCGTACGGGTGATGGCGGCATCGAAATGCTCTTCGGCGGCGGCGATGTCGAGCTGCTCGAGGGCCGCGAGGCCGGCGACGCACCTGCCGTACATCACCCCGAACGCGCCTTTGCTGCGACGGTGATATGGAGCTGCCCATTGTTGCCAGCGGCGGGCCTCGGCGAAGTCGAAACGGTTGAGCGCATCGATGGACGCGAGATTCGCGGCGTTCGTGGCGGTGAACGGTGTGTCGGCATCCTCGAGATGCCGGGCCAGCAGCTCCGGCAGACCATCGAATCGGTCGGTGACGAATTGTCCGGCACCCGCAACCGTTTCCGCCTCTACTCGCAGCTTGGTCGCCTCGGTACCGGTCGCCGCACCGGCATCCAGTTCGGCATATAAGTCTTCCAGCGCAAGCTGAACCTGTTCCGAGCGTTGCAGTCCGACGTTGGCCCAGGCCCGGCAGATCTGCAGCCTTGGTCGTGCCTGCGCCGAGGGTTGCGGCAGTTTCGTCAGCAAGCCGAGGAACGTCGCCATGCGGGAGCCTTCGATGAGGTCCATGGCCCGTCGTTCGACCATATTCGCGGCGTAGTCCGGATCACCGGCGGCCAGTGCGTGATCGACTGCGGCGGAGACGATCTCGTGTTCATCGCACCATTCGGCCGCACGGCGGTGCAGTTGTGCCAGGCGTGCGGGATCACGGCGGACCAGTCGGCGCCGCAGGTAGTCGGCGAACAGGTGGTGATATTGGAACCACTGGTCCTCTTCGTCGAGGCGGCGTAGGAATAGATTTCGGTCGGCTATCTCTTCGAGTAGTTCCTGGCTGTCGGATCGGTCCGTCAGCTGAATCGCGAGATCGGCGCAAATTCGCTCCGTGATCGCCGTGTCCAGCAGGAAATCCAGCAGTGGCGGTTCGAGTGAGTCGAGCACGTTCTCGGCGAGGTAATCGGCGAGTGCCCGGTGGCGGCCGGTGAGCTGGTCGATGAACGTGGCGGGATGATCGTGGCCGCGCAATGACAGCGAAGCCAATTGCAGTGCGGCAGGCCAGCCTTCGGTCGTTTCCTGCAGGCGACTCACATCGTCGGTGGACAACGACAAACCGCCGGACTCGGCCAGGAAAGCATCGGTTTCCTGCGGATCGAAACGCAGCTGCGCGACATCGATTTCGACCAGCTCGTCTTGCACCAGCATGCGACTGAGCGGCAGGCACGCTCTGCTCCGGCTCGCAATGACCAGCCGCAGGTGGTGACAACCGTGCTCGAGTAGGTAATCCAATGCGGCGCAGGTGGTTTCGCCGTGCACCCGGTGCCAGTCATCGATCACCAACACCATCGTTTGTCCACCCGAGTGGATTTTGTCGATCAGCGCGGACAGCACGTATCTCGCCGTGTCGGACGATCGTTCCTCGAGCAGCGTGCCGAGTTCACGCGCAAGCGCCGGAGCGACGCGGTGGATTGCCTCGACCAGGTGGGAAAGGAACCAGACGATATTGTTGTCGTCGGGGTCGGCGGTCAGCCACGCCACCGGGACGTCCTCAGCCGCCAGCGCGGTGGCCCATTGCAGAGCCAAGGTGGTCTTGCCGAATCCGGCCGGTCCATGGATCAGCGTGAGTCGTCGGTCGCCGCCGCCACGCAATAGCACCAGCAGCCGGGTGCGGGCAATCATCGTATGGGGTGCGGCCGGCGGCCGGAATTTTGTTGCCGTGCTGGGCGGTGGGGGCGGTGTCACCGTACCCGGGGTGTGCGAGGCCACGGGAACCGACGTGGCCGAACCGGATTCGATGACCGTGGGCGGCAATGCCAGTGCGTCCACCGCCAGGCCTGTTTCGTGCTGCACCCGGCGCAGCCATTCCCCGAACTCGATCGCCGAGGTCGGTCGTTCGTCCGGCTTCGCCGCCATCGCCGCCTCGATTGCCGCGCACACCGCCGTGGGGATGTGCTGATCGCGCAGACTGGGTATGGCGGCGGTGGCGATGCGGGCCAGTTGAACTTGCAGCGGTTCGCCGGTGCGGCGTGCGAACGCTGCTCGCCCGGCCAGTAAGCAGTGCAACGTAGCGCCTAGGCCGTAGATATCCGAGATCGGCGTTGGCGTCGCACCGCTGAGCACCTCGGGTGCGGTGAATGCGGGCGTGCCCTGGACGGTCTGCAGGGAGGACGTGGTGACGTCGCCGAATTGGGCGATGCCGAAGTCGGCGAGCTGAGGTTCACCGTAATCGGTGAGCAGGATATTGCCGGGCTTCACGTCGCGATGCACAATGCCGATCGCATGGGCGGCGGCCAGCGCCGCGGCCATCTTCACGCCGATCGAAAGCACCTCCGACCAGCGCAGTGGTCCCGAATCCCGCAGCACGGTCTCCAGCGAGCCGCATGCGTAGAACGGCATGACAATATAGGGGCGGCCGGTGGCGGTGATGTCGACCTGTAGCACCTGCAGGATATGGGGGTGCCCGAACAGTCGACCTAGTGCCCGCTGTTCTCGGAGAAATTGCTCGCGCTCGTCGCCGCTGACCTCGGATCTGAGCAATTTGAGCGCGACGTAGCGTTCGAGTGCGTATTCGTAGCAGCAATACACGACGCCGAATCCGCCACGGCCGATTTCGGTCGCGTCGCCGAATCCGGCCGCCGCTAGTTCCGCCGGGATTCCGGTTGGGCGGTCGCGCTGTGTCGCGGCCTCGTCTAGCTCGTCCATCGAATATTCGGCGGCACCTCCGCGTCAGCGCATCCATCCCGACCTGTGTCTCAACCATAGCGCCGTTGTGGAACGGCGGTAACGAGGCGTTGTCCAGAGTGGAATAGTGCCGGTCCGGATCGGTCGATTCAGGTCCGCGGCTACTACCACGACACCCGCGTCGCATTTCCGGATCAGGACCACGAGATCATCGCGTTGCGGCACAGCGCCGACGCGGTAATCGTCGAATTCTGGCTACTTGGAACACATTTGGGTCCGCTTGGCGGCATACCGCCCGCCGGTTCCCGGCACCGCACCCGGATGACGGCGTACTTCGTATTCGACGACAACGAGAACCTGATCGTGGAGCGCATTTACTTCGACACACTGTCGATGCTCAAACAGCTCATCGGCGGTGTGATCCTGCGCGACCCACGTAAGTGGCCGCTGGTCTTCCGTGTGCTGCGGGGACTGCTCGGCATGTCGAGCCATCCGAAGCCGAGTCGGACCTCCTTCTCGTCAACGCGCACGACCCGCACTTATTCGACCGGGGCACCGGGCGCGCGTAACACGCTTGCCCGGCATGCGTGCGTTACTCCCGTCGCCCCTGTTTCAGGATCGAGCGGACACACAGTTCGCCTTGACGCATTTTCGCCGCCAGTCGAGCAGTGCGCGGGAGTCCATACCCGATTTCGCTCGCGCGACTCGACTGGCTCATATCCCGCGCTGCTCGGACCGGTGTGCGAGGTGGTTCGGCCGTCCTGAAATGTTGCTCGCATTTATCGGACGGATTCCAATGGTCGTCTGCTCCGCCGTGCTTGTGCATCAACATATCGCGCTGCACTATTAGATATAATGACAGATACCATCAGCATGCCGAAGAAAATGCTCATAGATGAAGGGCTGACTCATGGCGAAGAAGGTGACCGTTACCATGGTCGATGATTTGGATGGCACGTCGAAAGCCGATGAGACCGTTCTGTTCTCCCTCGACGGCGTTACCTATGAGATTGATCTGTCGAAAAAGAATGCCGGAAAGCTCCGTGCCGATCTGGATCCTTGGACGGAGAAGGCCCGCAAGACCGGGCGGCTGAAGGTCAGGTCCAAGAGCGGAGGCGGCAGCAAAGATTTTCGGTCGACGGCGGATCGGGACCAGTCGCTCGCGATCCGCGAATGGGCCCGCAAAAACGGCCATCAGGTATCGGCGCGCGGTCGGATATCCGCCGACATCGTCGCCGCCTACAACGCCGCGAGGAAGTAAACCGTCCCTGACATTCTGCTATTTTCGTCGACCGTTCGTATTCGATGGGCGTCGGCATGAGGTCGCGCACCTCGAATTCGATGATCGGGTATTCCCATCTTGGCGGCGTAATGCCAGATTTCTCCTGGTCACACAGGGGGCCGATTTCATCGGTTGGTGTCCGCTGTGATGTGCTCGAACAGGCCCGCTTGGATACGAGTGCGAACCCCCTTGGCCCACGGCTCGTCCACTTCGACGGCGGCCACGTTGTTGAGCAGCATACCGAAGGCGAGGAACGACTTCACCGTCACCGGGGCGAGGCCTGTCGTATCGGCAACCGTGTCCCACATGTAGGCCAGTCGCGCCCGCACGAAATCGCGGACTTCACGGTCACCGCAGGCGGCGAAGCCTTGCAACTGACCAATTCACCGATGACGCGTCGGGCTGCGTGGCGGCCTCGCCCCGGTCCGGCGCTTCCTGCCCGATCTCATCGACCGCGTCCTGACCGGCCGCATCGACCTCGGCCAGGTCTTCGACCTCACTCTGCCGCTCGAGCAGGTGGCCGACGGCTACCGCGCCATGAACGACCGCCGTGCCATCAAAACCCTCTTGCGGCCCTGATCCGGATTCTGCACTGCACTCGAATTCCGGCGCAAAGGTTTCGGTCGACTGCGGGTGCCTTCCGAATTCGGCGGCTTCGATGTCGATCCACCGCCACGGGCATCGCTGCCCCCATCCAACCGATCTGGCCGGCGGGGGTTTGAAAGTCGCATAGTGGGCCATCTCGGTCGTATCTGGAGCTTTTTCCCGAGTACCTAGGAATCGCCATGACCGAAACACCCACCGGGTCGTCGATCGAAACTTCGCCCACGGAGACACGGTCGGTTATCGAACTCGTCAACGATGCGACCGAGCAAATGGCCCACCTGATCCGGGACGAGATCAAGCTCGCCGAACTCGAGGTGCGAAGCAAAGGCAAACGTCTGGGTCGCGGCGCGGTTGTGACCGGTGCCGGGGCGCTCACGGCGTGCTACGGCTGCGCCGCCGTTATCGCCGCGGCGATCATCGCCCTAGCGGGCCCGCTGTCGGGCTGGGCCGCTGCGCTGATCGTTGGAGTGGTACTGCTGCTCGTTGGCGGCGTCTTGGCCCTCATCGGCAAGAAGGACCTGCAGAAGGCGGTCCCGCCGGTCCCGCAGGAGGCGTTCACCGGCGTACAGCAAGACATCCATGCGATCAAGATCGGAGGATAGCGATGAGTGACGAGAGCAACCCCCCAGTCGGGTCGCCCGAGGCGGAACTGCTGCGCGCCGACCGCGACCTGGCCAGACAAGAGCTGGGACAGACCATGGCGGAACTGACCGGCAAGCTCGATGTGAAGGGCAGAGCCGAGGCAGAACTGCATCAGAGCGTGGACAACGCCCGCGCGAAGGTGCACCATGCGGCCGAAACCGTGCATGAGAAGCGAGAGAAGGCCAGCGCCGCCACCCAAGACCGCGCCGTCCAGTTCGCCGCCGTGACGCGCAGTCGGCCGGCGCCCTTGGCAGCCGTGGCCACCGCCGCCATCGCGGCCTTGGTGACGTGGCTGATACTACGTGGCCGTCGCAATCGGTGAGTGTCTGAATAGTCCACTCACCGCACCATTCTGCCCGAGATCGAGGGACCTTCGACGTCTCGTTCGGGCTGGTAGGGACCTGCGAACCCGCGCCATCCGCTGACAGCTTTCCGCACCGGAAATGTTGGGCGGCAACGCGATCGGCACCCACCCCGTCAGAATCGGAGCCCGCAGGGGTTGCCCCCGGACGGTACTATTACCTTTCGATCACAGATGTGGTCGACTGAATCACGTGGCCCGGCACGGGCTTTCAGCACGTGTCGGCGCGCGCGACAGCCGATGGAATGTGGGGAAAACCATGAGCGCCACCAAGTTCGCCGCCACCGCCCTGCTCGCGATCGGTGCGACCGGCATTACCGCGGGCGCCGTGCAGGCCCAGCCGGTAACGACCGACACCACCGTGCAGGCAACCGATCACGGCATCAACTTCATCACCGCACCGACAGCAGACCGCCGAGGTGTCAGTACCACCGTCGAGGCCGGACGGTTCACCGTGGCCGCCGATGCTCTTTCGATCACCCTCACCGACGCCGCCGGCAATGCGGTGACCTCGATACCGCTGGGACTGCAGACCGCAGCCGGGACCGTCGCCCTGACGCCGGCGATCGCCAACGACGGCCGAACCCTCACCCTCACAGCGCAATCCGACACCACACGGACGGCGCAGGCAATCGACGAGGCCTCCGACACGATCGCTCGCAAGCAGTACAACGCCGGTATCGGCGCGCTCATCGGCGCCGGCATCGGCGCTGTGATCGGCTTCTTCCTCGGTGGCGTCGGTGCCCTCGTCACTATCCCGATCGGCGCGGGAATCGGCGCGCTGATCGGCTACTCCACTCCCTGATCCGGACCGCGAACACGTCGAGTCCCTGTGTGCCGCTACCGAACAGCGTTGGCATGCAGGGACTCGTGTCGTTCAGCCCGCTTCCACGGTAAGCCCGTCGCTACCGCGAGTCGTCGCTGATACGGTGACCCATTCGCCGCCGCGCGCCATCGAGCACCGAGCGGCGGTTTCGTTTACTCTTTGGCAATTCGCGCGTCTGGTTACTGCGCGCAGATAGGTACCGACCGGTCTTCGGCTGACGATGGGAATCCCGTGCACTTGTGGAGTTACATCCGAGGACGGGGAGAGACTCTGGCGTTTCTGACGTATCAGCATGCCTCCCTGGCATTTCAGACGGTGCTGGTCGGGACTGTCGTCGCTGTTCTCATCGCGGTCGCGGTATATCGGCTTCCACTGATGTCCGCACTTTCGCTGACCTCGAGCCGGGTCGCGCTGACCATTCCTTCGCTCGCGCTGTTGGCACTGCTATTGGTCCCGTTCGGACTCGGCGTGGTCCCGTCGTTCATCATGTTGGCGTTCTTCGCCGCACTGCCGGTGATCGGCAATGCGATCGTCGGCTTGCGGTCGGTGCCCACCTCGGTCGTCGAATCCGCACGCGGGATCGGCTTTTCGCGATGGCGCATTCTGTTGACCGTGGAATTGCCGATTGCCTGGCCGGTGATCCTCACCGGTATCAGGGTGTCCACCCAGATGATCGTCGGTGTCGCCGCCATCGTCGCTTATGTCCTCGGACCCGGCCTCGGATCGCTGATCTTCAACGGCCTTTCGCGGCTCGGTGGCGCGAACGCGCTCGAAATGGCGCTGACCGGCACCATTCTCATCGTCCTTATCGCGTTGGTGTTCGACGCGCTCCTCGTCCTGCTCGGACGCCTCACGATCGCAAAGGGACTGTCATGACCGATGTGACCAACCAGCCGGAGCGCAATGTCACCGGCGCGTCCATCAAGTTGGACTCGGTTGTCAAGCGTTACAAGGGCCAGGAGAAACCGGCAGTCGAGCGGCTCGACCTGGAAATCGACGCCGGCGATATCGTCGCCTTCGTCGGCCCGTCCGGCTGCGGTAAGACGACCACACTCAAGATGATCAATCGGCTGATCGAGCCCACCGACGGCCGGATCTTCATCGGCGGACGCGATGTCACCCGGGAAGATCCGGACAAGCTGCGGCAGTCGATCGGATACGTCATCCAGTCCGGTGGGCTCTTCCCGCACTGGTCGGTCGCCAAGAATGTCGGCGCCATCCCCCGGGTGCTCGGGTGGGACCGGAAGCGGATCGCCGAACGCACCGAGTATCTGCTCGATCTGGTCGGTCTGGACCCGGGCACCTTCGCCGACCGGCTGCCGAAAGATATGTCCGGCGGACAGCAGCAGCGGGTCGGCGTCGCCCGCGCGCTCGCGGCCGACCCGCCGGTCCTGCTCATGGACGAGCCGTTCGGCGCGGTCGACCCGATCACTCGGGTTCGCCTGCAGGACAGTCTGATCGCCATCCAGCACGAACTCGGAAAGACCATCGTGATCGTCACGCACGACTTCGAGGAGGCCACCAAACTCGGTGACAAGGTGCTCATCCTGTCCGAAGGCGGACACGTCGAGCAGTACGCGCGCCCGGAGGAAATTCTCACCGACCCGGCCACGCCGTTCGTGGAGGAGTTCGTCGGATCCGGCGCGAAGCTGGCGTATCTGACCGTGTCGCGGGTGCGTGATGTCGCCTACGACGAGGTGATCACCGCTCGGGTGGGGGAGTCGGCGCACGGGGTGATCGAACGCGCGAAGGCCGCCGGACACACCTGGATCGTCGTCGTCGACGAGGCCGGGCGCCCGCGATCGTGGCCATCACTCACCGAGGTCGCGACGAAACCGGAGGTTTCCGACTTCCTCGATCGGCGCTTGCCCGTCGTCGCACGATCTTCGACCCTCAATGACGCGCTCGACGCCATGCTCGCGACCAGCCAGGGTGCCACGCTCGTCACCGACGGCCGTGGCGCGGTCGTCGGCTCGCTCAGCATCAACTCGGTGACAGAGGTGATCCGGACCAAACTCGCCGAGGGGACCGGCGATGGCGAGGACCTGTCGTACGAGACGTACGTCGAGGGAACCGATCCGGCGCCGACACCGGTGGTCTTCGCCGATGACGAGCTCGGATCGGCCGGGCAGTCATGAATCGCCTGCGCCGCATTCCGATCGACGTGTGGTTCGAACCGCTCGTCATCGGTGTCATCGCCATCGGATACGTCATCTGGTATCGCGCGACGACGTTCACCCCGACAGAGCGGGCGTCACTCGGCTGGGCCAATCTGCAGACCACGATCCTCGCCCACATCAAGCTGACCGTGGTCGCAACGGTGATCGTGGTTGTCGTCGCGATTCCGCTCGGTATCGCACTGACCCGTCCAGGCTTGAAGCGCTTCGAGCCGCTCGCCGTCAATATCGCCAATATCGGCCAAGCCGCGCCCGCGGTCGGTCTGCTCGTCTTGTTCACCTTCTGGCTGGGCACCGGATTCCGCACGGCGATAGTCGGTCTCGTCGTGTACGCGATCCTGCCGATCCTGCAGAACACGATCGTCGGGCTGCGGCAGGTGGATCAGCGCACCATCGAGGCCGCGCGGGGTATCGGGTTCTCGGGTACGCGGACGCTGTTTCAGGTCGAACTCCCGCTCGCGGTGCCGGTGATCCTCAACGGCGTGCGCACCGCGCTGGTCATTCTGGCCGGTACCGCGACGCTGAGTACCTTCATCGGCGCGACCAGCCTCGGCACGCTGATCACCACCGGCGTCACCCTCTTCCTGCCCAAACTGCTGATCTCCGGCGCGATCCTCGTCGGGCTGCTCGCACTGATCATCGACTGGCTCGGCAGACTCGTCGAACTGGCCGCGACGCCGCGAGGTGTCTCATGAAATCGCCACTGGCCACTCTGGTTTCGGCGCTCGTCGCGACGACGGCGCTGCTCGCCGGGTGCGGTCTGGTGAGCTCGTCCGGAACATTCCACGATGCACGGCTGCCCGGCGGTGAGCGGCCACTGGACGGTGCGAAGCTGGTCGTCACCTCGAAGAGCTTCACCGAGGGCATACTGCTCGGCAAGATCACCGCGACCTACCTGGCCGCGGCGGGCGCCCACGTCACCGATCTGACCGGGGCGCCGGGTTCCGCATCGTCTCGACAGGCCCAGCTCAACGGCGATGCCGATGTGTTGTGGGAGTACACCGGCACCGGTTGGGTCAACTACCACAACGAGACCGAGACGATCTCGGATCCGAAGGAACTCTGGCAGCGGGTCCACGACATCGAAAAGAGCGACCACGACTTGGAGTGGCTGCCGCCGGCGAATTTCAACGACACATACGCCTTCGGCGCGTCTACGTCGAATGCCGAACGCCTACAGGTGCAGTCGCTGTCCGACGTGGCCGCGCTCCCGGTGCCCGATCGGACCTTCTGTGTCGACGACGAATTCTTCAGCCGCTCAGACGGTTTCATTCCGATGCTGAAGAAGTACGGGATCCCCTACAACGATCCGAACGGTGTGCCTGCCGGAAATGTCACGCGCATGGACGCCGGTGTCGTCTACACGGCGACCGCCAAGGGCGCGCCGTGCAATTTCGGCATGATCTACACCACCGACGGCCGCGTCAAGAACCTGAACCTGGTTGTCCTCGACGACGACAAGAAGTTCTTCCTGCCTTACAGCGGCACCGCGGTCGTTCGCGGCGTCGTCCTCGACCGCTACCCGCAGTTGCGAACCCTGCTCGGCACGATTTCCGAACATCTCACCGACGAACTGATGCAGGACCTCAACGGCCGCGTCGATATCGACGGCGAGGATCCCGCCGACGTCGCCTACGACTGGCTGAAGAGCGAGAAGCTGATCGAGTAGCTACGGCTCGGGTGGGGGTTGCAGGCTGATGCGGTCGGCGAGGGCGTCGACGGCGTCCGCGTCGGCGTATGCCTCGGTGGTCAGTTCGAGGAATGCGGCCCAGCGGTTTATCCGCGGCGTCCACCGTTGGATGAATGCGTGGGCATGTTCGAACTCGGCTCGCGTTCCGTTTATTTGTGCGCGTGCCGCTGCTTCGGTTGCCGCTTGGACGGTGTTCTGGGCCAAAGCCAATTGTTCTCGGCAGTGGTCGGCGTCGGGGACTTCCTCGCGCACAGTATCGGCCTCGACGCGCAGATTGAGGATGAGTCCGGCCAGTCTGGGATCAGCCGGTCCCGAGCGTGGGGCGGAGGTTCCGGCGGCAATGGCTTTATCGCGGCGTTCGCGTCGCCTACGTTCCCGTTTCTCGGCCAACGCCACTTGCTTACGGTAGGTTTCGGTGTCCGCACCGGTGACGACCGGATAGGTCAATGCTGCTGTCGTCGAGAGCATTTCGACGCCGTTGCCGTCACGGACCTGCATGCTGACCCGGTGCAGCGGCGGTGCCGGGTCGGGTTCGTCTTCGAGGCGGGCGTCGAGCACCGCGTTTCGGTACTCGATCATGATGTCCGCGACGACCCGGTCGAACACCGCGGTGCCGACCTCGATGTGGTTGGTACACATGCGGCCGGTGCAGTCATCGAGAATTCCGAATTCGCCGTCACCGGAGTCGACGACGGAATCCCCGGCGGGACCGCTGCCCACGACCTCCCAGTTGTAGGTGTTGGATTGCGCTACCTCGGATCGCTCCACACAGTCCTCGGACATGGGCCTGACCGTACTTCATGCAGGCGGCACGAAGCGGCTGTTTCCCGAAGCGACGGGGATAAGCCGCGGACCGAGCCGCAGAACCCATTGACCCGATCGGCGATATCCGTTATTTGTGCTGGTTGCCGGGTATGCGAGCGGCAGGAGGTGAGAAGAAATGGTTGCTTTGTTGCTGGTTCTGCTTCTTGTATTAGTTCTGTTCGGCGCGGGGTTCGCACTGAAGGCCCTGTGGTGGGTCGCGATTGCGGTCCTGGTGCTCTGGGCGCTCGGCTTTGTTTTCCGGTCCGCCGATTCCGCGGGTACCCGCGGTCGCTGGTATCGGTGGTGATACCCCGCCTCACCGGAGGGGGCTGGTGCGCGGATGGGCCTGGAAGAAATCCCACATGATCTGATCAGCGCTGATCGATGCGGTAGCGCCGACCAACGGTGTAGGGGCGATAGGTGGCGAGCCCGGCCAGGTGTGCCCGCCGCCGATAAGCGCGTACCGCTCGACGGTGCCGTATCCGGGGCATGGGTAGCGCAATAGCATGACATCCGCGGCGATCTGGCGCTGTTGCGGCTCGGGCCCGCAACCATTGCGGTGCGCCGTTCGCGCCGCGCTGGAAGGATTGTTCTTCATCATGAGAGGTGTGTTCTCATCGATGCGCCTTTTGGTGGACGCGTGCGCCGATGGGTGGCACAGGCGGCCGAACTTGTCGGTGGTGACCGCAATACTGGCGCGGCCGATGAATTCGAGCCGCCCGTCCCGTCTCAACCGATGTGGCGAGATCCGATGAATCGGCAACGCGCCACACACATTCCTGTCGAGACGCCCTGGAGGTACGCCCGATGTCAGCCGAACTTTCCGCCCCCGCCTCGGGAGGGCGGACGCCGACCGTCATCCGGGTACTGGTACTCGCGACCTTCGTAGTGATCCTGAACGAGACGATCATGATCAACGCGATCCCTCGTCTGATGGCCGATCTCGAGGTCACCGAGCGGGCGGCGCAGTGGGTGTCCACCGCGTTCATGTTGACGATGGCCGCCGTCATCCCGACCACCGGCTGGTTCCTGCAGCGGGTTTCGACCAGACGGGCCTATGCCGTGGCGATGGGAGTCTTCCTGGCCGGTACCGCATTATCGGCCGTCGCGCCGTCATTCGCGGTGCTGCTGCTCGGACGGATCATTCAGGCGGGTGGTACCGCGGTAATGATGCCGCTGCTGATGACCACGCTGATGACCGTCGTGCCCGAACAGGACCGCGGCCGGGTGATGGGCAATGTCACCCTGGCCATTTCGGTGGCGCCCGCACTCGGCCCGGTGGTCTCCGGAATGGTGCTCCAGATCGGTTCGTGGCGTTGGCTTTTCGTACTTGTCCTGCCGATCACGGCGGTCGTCACCTGGCTGGGTCTGCGTCGACTGGAGAATGTCGGTGAACCGCAAGCCGGGGCGATCGACTGGTCGAGTGTGGTGTTCGCCGCGCTCGGGTTCGGTGGGCTGGTATTCGGGCTCAGCAGGTTCGAGAGCGACAACTACACCAGCCCTGCCCTGATCGTCGCCGCGGGTTCGGCCCTCATCGCCGTATTCGTATTCCGTCAGCTGCGCCTGCAGCGCATCGGTACCCCGCTGCTGGATCTGCGGGTGCTGCTGTCCAGCACCTACGCAAAGGCGCTGGTGCTGATGTCGATCGCGTTCATGGCGATGCTCGGCTCGATGATCCTGCTGCCGCTGTATCTGCAGAACCTGCGTGGTCTGAGCCCCTTGCAGACCGGCCTGCTGGTGATGCCGGGCGGGCTGGCGATGGGGCTGCTCGGACCGACCGTCGGCCGCCTGTTCGACCGCTTCGGTGGGCGCGTACTGGTGATTCCCGGCTCGGTCGGGATCGCCGCGGCGCTGGCCGGATTCACCCAGGTCTCGATGTCGATGCCGTACTGGCAGCTGCTGGTCCTGCACATCCTGCTGATGGTGTCGCTGGCCACCACATTCACCCCGGTCTTCACTCTCGGCCTCGGGGCGCTCCCGCAGCACCTGTACTCGCACGGCAGCTCGATGCTCGGCACCCTGCAGCAGGTCGCCGCGGCCTTCGGCACCGCCCTGGTGGTCACGGTGATGTCTGCCCGCAGCACCGGACTCGTCGCCGCTGGCACCGACCCCGTCACCGCACACCTCGACGGTATGCGCCTGGCGTTCCTGGTCTCCGCTGCTCTGGCACTGATCGTGATCGCCATGGCCGTGCTCCTTCCGAGCCGGGCGGCGGTCGCCACCCCGGAGGAGACCGACGAAATCGAGACCGCAATCCCCGAATTAGTCAAGGGCTGACCACAATTCGGTACACCGAACCCCTGGCCGCGCTTGCGGGCCGGGGGTTCGGGGCCGGGATGTTCCGCATCCGAGCCAGTTCCTCGGGTCAGTACTCCGAGAGGTTGTTGCTACCCCCCGACCATGGTGACGAAATCAGCCCAGCCGGGCGCACAGCAGCCAGGCGGGGACCGACTTGCGGCCACTGGGTTCGTCGCGGATGCCCTCGAACCGGAACCTCGGGCCGTCGGCAGTCGCCCCGAAGTCGCCGACAGGCAGGTTGCCATGGATTCGCGCTGGCCTGATCTCATCGACCACCCAGTACTTCTCCACCGCCTCACGAAGCTCGTCAGCGGTGACCGGCGCTGGGCCCGGTACAGGTACTTCGGGCAGGGCGGTCCGGTCGAACACCAGCGCGAAATATGACGCGCCCGGCGCGGCGGCGCGCACGATCGACTGCTGATAGCCCGCCCGCGACTCGACCGGGATCGAATGGAATAGCGTGCTGTCGACGATGGTATCGAAGCGGCCGTCGTAGCCGGTGAAGGCCGTGACATCGGCGACCTCGAAGGAGGCGTTGGCCAGGCCACGCCTGGTCGCCTCGGCGCGGGCGAGCTCGATCGCGGTCGGCGACAGATCCAGGCCCACGGTGGTGTAGCCCCGCTCGGCCAAATACAGCGAGATCGCCGCCTCTCCACATCCGACATCGAGGACATCGCCATGGAATCTGCCCTGCTCGATCAGCGCGGCGAGTTCCGGCTGGGGTTCCCCGATACTCCACGGCGGTTTGACGCCAGGGCCGAACGGGCCACCCGTGCCTTGGTAGACGGCTTCGAACTCGAAATCCTCCGGCGCAGTCATAGCATATGAGTATCAGTGACCTTGGTTCGTGTCAACGTCGTCGATGGCGGCGGAATAGTTCCGAGCGGTAGTTCGCTCGCGCGAGTTCTGTGGGTCTGCAAGGCACGGACGCGGTGACCAGCTTTCGCAGGTCAGCGGATTACGAATGGATTTCCCACGGGCGCACCGGAATTGATCCATACGGTCTTGGTTTCGAGATATTCCCGAACCGCGTCTATACCGTTTTCGCGGCCGAAGCCGGAATCTTTGAATCCGCCGAACGGCGCCAGGAAACTGACGGCGCGATAGGTGTTCACCCACACGGTGCCGGAGCGAATGCGTTCGGCCATGCGCAGGGCACGGCCGATATCACTGGTCCACACCCCGGCGCCGAGGCCGAAGCGGACGTCGTTGGCGAGGGCGACGGCATCCTCTTCGGCGCGAAACGGAATGACGGCGAGGACCGGTCCGAAGACTTCCTCCTGGGCGATGCGCATCCGATTATCGACGCCGGTGAAGATGGTCGGTTCGATGAACCATCCGTTACCGCATTCCGGACGCGTCGCGACGGCACCGCCCAAAGCCAGGGTGGCGCCTTCCTGTTCGGCGATCCGGAGGTAGTCCAGCACCTTCGCGTACTGCGCGGGTGTGGTGATCGGGCCGACTCGAGTGTCCTTGGACATGGGGTCGCCCATGCGGGCGGTGCGCGCGAGTTCCACTACGCGCGCGACGAATTCGTCGTGAATGCTGTCCTGGACCAGCAGTCGCGATCCGGCGATACAGGTCTGTCCGGTGGCGGCGAAGATACCGGAAACGACACCATTGACAGCCGCGTCGAGATCGGCGTCGGCGAATACGATATTCGGGGATTTACCACCCAGCTCGAGACTCACCTGCTTGAGGTCGCGGGCCGCGGCCTCGTTGATTCGGCGCCCGGTGACATCGGATCCGGTGAAGGTGATCTTGCGGACCAATGGATGCTCGACGAGCGGTGTGCCGACGTCGGCGCCGAAGCCGGTCACCACATTGATCACGCCCGGCGGCACTCCGGCCTCATGGAACAGCTTGACGAGTTCGAGCGTGGAGGCCGAGGTGAATTCCGACGGTTTGATCACCACTGTGCAGCCCGCGGCCAAGGCTGGAGCCAGTTTCCAGGTCAGCAGCATCAGCGGTGAATTCCACGGCGTGATGATGCCGACGACACCGACTGGCTCTTGGCGTGTGTATGCGAAATAGCCTTTCTTGTCCAGCGGCAGCACCGTCCCCTCGATCTTGTCGGCCAGTCCGCCGTAGTAGTAGAACCACTGTGGCAGATAGCTGAGCTGGCTATACATTTCGGCGAATAACTTGCCGTTGTCGCGGACCTCGAGCTCGGCCAGTCGGTGCGCATGCTCGGCGAGGGTGTCGCCGAGACGGCGCAGCAGTGCGCCGCGAGCGCTCGCGGTGAGTGCGGGCCACGGGCCGCAGGTGAACGCCCGGTGAGCCGCCTGCATTGCGACATCGACATCCTCGGCGGCGCCTTTGGCGATCCGTGCCCATGGTTCGCCCAGATATGGGTTATCGGTGGGGAACCACTCGCCGCCGATCGGTTGGTGATCATGCCCGTCGATGAACATCGGATACTGCTGGAAGTCGGCGTCCGGCGAGGGTGGCGGCACCGTCTCGGTCTGCCCCATGATGTGAACTCCATACTCGGATCGGCTACGCCGCCCATCATGAGTGATGATCAACATAGTTGAAAAATAGAAATGATTGATGCCTACATTGCTGAATGTCATACGTCGCCAGCTCTGGACGTGATGGGCGTCGAACCGGTAATAGTCGACGGGAATCGGTTCGGCGGAGCAATCAATTCGCGGTGGTTTCGCTGCGGTCGACGAGTCGGGCCGCGGGCCAATTCCCCTCGGCTACGGCGGCGCGCACCTGGCGGATGAGTTCGGCCGCAACGACTTCGGCGGCGGCGGGCACGCGGCCGGTTCGGGGCATGCCGAGGACGATCAGTCGCCGGACTTCCGGGTCGCACAGCGGTGCGGCGCTGAGCGTCCCATTGGCGACATCGTCGGCGATGCCGACGCCGGGCAGAATTGTCCAGCCGTGCCCACCGAGCACCAGCAGTTTCTGCAGACGTAGTGAATTGGTCTGGACGGTCACCTCGAAATTCACCCGCATTTGCGCGGCGGCGCTGTCGATGAGGGCGCGCAGCGCATGCCCCGGCGCGGGCATCACCATCGGATGGTTCGCGACCTCGGCCAGAGCGACGGGACGTTCGGCATGTAAGTCGTCGCTCGGCGGCGCGACCACCCAGAGCCGTTCCCGCGCAAGCGGTTCGACATTGAGCGACGGTGTGCTGGTCAGGTTGTAGAGCAGGCTCAGGTCCAGATCGCCGTCGTCGAGCCAGCGCTGCAGATGTCCGGAATAGCCGGTGAGCACACGCAATTCGATGCCGGGATGATCGCGGGCGAGCGCCGAGACCAGCGGTTCGGCCAAGAGGTCGGCAGCGCTCTCCAACAGGCCGACGGTGACCACCCCGGTGACGACACCGGGCGCCGGGCGTAGTTCGGCGCGGGCACGATCGAGCTCGTGCAGCGCCCGTCGCGCCCGCTCGACCATGACGGTTCCGGCTTCGGTCGGGCGCATACCTTGTCGGGTGCGCTCGAATAGTGCGACGCCGAGCTCCTGCTCGAGCATGCGAATCTGCCGGGTGACGGCCGGTTGGACCAGGTGTAGCAACTCCGCGGCCTTGGTGACGCTGCCGACCTCGGCCACCGTGACCATGGCCTTCAACTGCTTGAAGTCCATTCGCACCTCCTGCGTATCGCGAACCGGCATGGTTATATCAGAACTCGGCATTTTACCGAGGCATTTATTAGCTCTCATGATGGTATTGCGGGGAGTGTCGAGAGGAAGTCGTATGGACGAGCTCAACGAGGAAGAAACCGCGATCGTCGCGGTGGTGCGCGACTTCGTGGATCGGGAGGTCAAACCGGTCGCGCAGGAACTCGACCATACGAACACCTACCCGGAGAAGCTGATCGATCAGATGAAGCAGCTCGGGATCTACGGGCTGGCCATCCCGGAGCCATGGGGCGAGGCCAAGGTCTCTACACCGTGCTACGCCGCCGTCACCGAGGAGCTCTCGCGCGGCTGGATGAGCCTGGCGGGGGCGATGGGCGGTCACACTGTGGTCGCAAAACTGTTGCTGGACTATGGAACTCAGGAGCAGCGGGATAGGTACCTGCCCCGGATGGCTACCGGCGAGCTGCGCGCGACCATGGCGCTGACCGAACCGGGCGGCGGATCGGATCTGCAGTCGATGCGCACTACCGCGCGCCGGGTCGGCGACGACTACATCGTCAACGGCTCCAAAACCTGGATCAGCAATGCCCGCCGGTCGGATCTGGTCGCCCTGCTGTGCAAGACCGATCCGACCGCCGAACCCGCGCATCGTGGTATCAGCGTTCTGCTGGTGGAAAAGGGTCCCGGATTCACGGTGTCGCGCGATCTGCCCAAACTCGGCTACAAGGGTGTCGAGAGCTGTGAGCTGAGCTTCGACGATATGCGTGTGCCCGTATCGGATGTGCTCGGCGGGGTCGAGGGTGCGGGATTCGCGCAGATGATGCGCGGGCTGGAGGTTGGGCGTATCCAGGTGGCCGCCCGGGCGCTCGGTGTCGGCCAGGCCGCGCTGGACGATTCGATTCGGTATGCCCAGCAACGGGAAAGCTTCGGCAAACCCATCTGGCAGCACCAGTCCGTTGGCAACTATCTCGCGGATATGGCGACGAAACTGACCGCCGCGCGCCAGTTGGTGTATTACGCGGCGCGCCGCTACGACTCGGGTGAGCGCGCCGATATGGAGGCCGGCATGGCGAAACTGTTTGCCTCGGAGACCGCCATGGAGATCGCTCTCAATGCCGTGCGCGTGCATGGCGGCTACGGGTATTCGACGGAATTCGATGTGGAACGCTACTTCCGCGACGCACCGCTGATGATCGTCGGCGAGGGCACCAACGAGATTCAGCGCGCAGTGATCGCCCGCCAGCTGATCAGCCGAAATCGGATCAACTGAGTTGTCCGGCACCGACTTTCCCGGAAGGCACCGTATGCGCCGCCCGCTCGAAGATATCACCGTCGTCGCGGTCGAACAGGCCGTTGCCGCGCCGTTCGCGACTCGCCAGCTCGCCGACCTCGGTGCTCGCGTGATCAAGATCGAACGCCCTGGTGGCGGCGATTTCGCCCGGCGCTACGACCAAACCGTCCACGGGGAGTCGAGCTACTTCGTGTGGCTCAATCGGGGCAAGGAAAGCGTCGAACTCGACGTCAAGGACTCCGCCGACCGTCGGCTGCTCGATGCGATGATCGCCAAGGCAGACATATTCGTGCAAAACCTGGTCCCCGGTGCCGCCGAACGGCTCGGACTCGATGCCGAGACGCTGCGCGCGGCACGGCCCGAGCTGATCCACTGCTCGATCTCCGGGTATGGCCCCGAAGGGCCGTACCGGTCGAAGAAGGCCTACGACCTGTTGTTGCAATGCGAGACCGGGCTCGTGATGTCAACGGGTACACCGGAAGTGCCGGCCAAGGCGGGTTTCTCGATCGCCGATATCGCCACCGGCATGTATGCCTACAGCGGTATCCTCACCGGGCTCTTCGACCGGGCGCGCACGGGTGTCGGTGCGAGCCTGCACGTCGCGATGATCGATGCGCTCGGGGAGTGGATGAGCCAGCCCGCCTACTTCTCCCGCTACGGCGATGAACCGCCGCGCCGCACCGCGGCCAAACATCCATCGATCTCTCCTTATGGCCCCTACCGCACCGCCGACGGTACGGTATTCCTCGGTATCCAGAACGAGCGCGAGTGGATTGCGCTGTGCGAAACCGTGCTCGGACGTTCCGACCTGATCGAGGATCCGAGGTTCGCAACCAATACCGATCGGGTGGAACACGACGGCGAGGTGACCGCGCTGCTGGAGCGGGCGTTCGCCGCATCCGGTACCGATGAGGTCATCCAGCTGCTGGAACAGGTCGGCATCGCGAATGCGCGGTTGCGCACACCGGCCGAGTTCACCGAGCACCCGCAGCTCGCGGCCCGCGATCGCCTGCGGCCGGTGGATACACCCGGTGGGGTGATGCAGGCCATGCTGCCGCCGGTGGTGGGTGGTTGGGAACCGGCAATGGGTGCCGTGCCTCGGATGGGGGAGCACACCGCGGCTCTGCGCGCGGAATTCACACCGGCAGAAGATGTTTCGGAGGAGACACGGGCATGACCGATGTGGTCGAACGCACCGAATGGCTGCCGCCCGGTCCGGCGGAGGCGCTGAGTGGGCTGCTCGGTGTGCCGCTGCCCGATCTGGACAAGGGGCTTCCGCTGCTCTGGCACTGGATCTATCTGCTCGAACGTCCCGCGCAGACAGATCTGGGGCCAGATGGTCATCCGATTCGCCATACCGTTCCGGAGCCGCCGGGCCCCGGCCGACGCCGGATGTGGGCCGGTGGGCAGGTGCGCACCCGTGGTGCGCTGGTATGTGGCGAACCGGCGACGAAACGAACAAAAGTGGTGTCCACACAAGAGAAGCAGGGACGCAGCGGCGCGCTGACCTTCGTCGTGGTCGGCCACCAGATTCTGCAGGGCGATCGAATCGTGGTGGACGAACGGCAGGATATCGTCTACCGCGACGCCGTCGAACCGAGCGGACGATCCAGCGAACCGGAACCCGGCCAGGACGCGAAAGTGCCTCCCGCCGACGACGAATGGGCCATCGATACCTCCCCGACCCTGCTGTTCCGATATTCCGCGCTCACCTACAACGGCCACCGCATCCACTACGACCGCGACTACGCCCGAGATGTCGAGGGTTATCCCGGTCTGCTCGTGCACGGTCCGTTGCAGGCGATGGCCATGGCCGAGGCCGCCCGGGCCCGCGGATACAGCGGTGACCAGGTCTTCGACTACCGACTGCGGTCGCCGCTTTTCGACCACCAAGGGCTGGTCGTCTCGGCGACCCTGCGCGGCGGTGTCCTCGTGACCGTCGCGCGGGACGGTTTCGGGCGGCAAACGGCAACCGGGACATTGCATCCCGCCGACTGAGGCAGATTGTGGTCAGCAACAGGGATGGCTGATCCGCGATTTCGTCGCGGTAGGCGTTCGGGTCGGCGAACAGGTTGACGCGGCCGGGGTGGTCGGCCGGTTGGCCCCGCACTGCTGTTTGCTCGCGAATCCGCGATTCGCTGGCAGTGCTCCGACGAGCAGTGCGGGGCCTCCCTTTTCCGGCGTCGCGGACGCGATCAGGCGTTGGCCTTCTCGTACGCCTGGGCTACTTCTGCTGAAATCCGTCCGCGGGCTGACACCGCGATGCCTTTGGCACGGGCCCAGTCGCGGATGGCGACGGTGCGAGCGCGGTCGTGCGCCGTGCGCGAGGCCTGGCTCTTGCTCCGAGATGTGCGGCCGAGCTTGCGAGCGTTCGAGGTCCAGGGCTCGAAGATGCCGCGCAGCTGACCAGCATTGGTGGTGGATAGGTCGATCTCGTATTCGACGCCGTCGAGGGCGAAGGCCACTGTTTCCTCGGCAGCGGATTTGCCGTCGAAGTCATCGACGAGCGTCACAACGACCTTGCGTGCCATGGGCATTCCTTTTCCTGGGGGACAGCGGGCAGAGGATCGTGAGCAGAGGATGGTGATCATAACGAGCGGCCGAACAACCAGCGAAGCTGCCCCGAATCGAACCTGGACCTGCGTACTCCCTGGGATACCTTCCAGGCGAGACGGTTTCGACCAAACGGTCGGTTCAGTGAATTTTCAGCGATCTATGTCCTGATCCTTGGCGATCCAGGACTCATGTGGGGTTTGTTGTTCGTTTCCCGACATGAACCGCTAATCTGGCGACATGTTGGCAAACTATCTGCGGCGAGTTGACCTGCCCGGCTCAGAGATGCAGACGAGCCGAAGCGTTTGCGAATCGTGAGTGCGGTCAATGCCTCCGAACTCTCGGCGCCCCGTGCTGAAGCGCAGGTCGTCGCCCTGTGCAATCAGAAGGGTGGAGTCGGCAAGACCACCTCGACCATCAATCTGGGCGCCGCGCTGGCCGAATGCGGTCGGCGGGTGCTGCTCGTCGACCTCGATCCGCAGGGCGCGTTGTCCGCGGGGTTGGGTGCCGTACTGAACGACCTGCCATCGACGGTGTACGACCTGCTGGGGGGATCGGGAAAGCTGATCGACGAGGTGCTGATCAAAACTCACCTCGACAATGTCGATCTGCTGCCGAGCAATATCGATCTGTCCGCGGCGGAGATTCGGTTGGTCAACGAGGTCGGCCGGGAACATTCGCTGCGGCGGGTACTCGACCCGATTCGGGACCGCTACGACTACATACTCATCGACTGTCAGCCATCCTTGAGCCTGCTCACCGTGAACGCGCTGGCCTGTGCGGACGGTGTGATCGTCCCGATGGAATGCGAGTTCTTCTCGCTGCGCGGGGTCGCGCTGCTCACCGACACCATGGACAAGGTCCGGGACCGGCTGAACCCGCGGCTGAGCCTGTTCGGCATCGTGGTCACGATGTTCGATCAGCGCCTGCTGCATTCGCGTCAGGTACTGGCCAGGGTTGCCGAAGTCTTCGGCGACCAGGTCTACGACACGGTGATATCGCGGACGGTCCGCTTCCCCGACGCCAGTGTTGCCGGTGAACCCATCACCACCTGGGCACCACGATCCGCCGGCGCCGAGCAATACCGGGCCTTGGCTCGCGAGGTCATCCACCGATCCGGCCGCTGACACCGCGTCCACGAGGTGCACGACCACGCCGGACCGGGGTAGGGTCGCCGTGCTCTGCCCGCGATCGACCCACTTCGGACGACGCGGGCACCCGTCACACCGACGAGGAGGACCCCGTGAGCCAGATGGGTAACCGCCGCGCCGGGGACCATGCGGTGGTGCTCGGTGGCGGGATCGCGGGTCTATTCGCGGCCCGTATTCTGGCCGACCACTATGCGGCCGTGACCGTCATCGAGCGAGATCGGTTGTCGGAAGCCGAAACGAAACGTCGCGGCACTCCGCAATCGCGACATTCCCACGGCCTGTTGATGCGGGCCGCCGAGATTGCCGAGTCCCGGTTTCCCGGCCTGACCGATGAGCTGATCACCGATGGCGCGAAGGCCGTCAGCGCATTCGACGATTTCCGGGCGATCTTCTTCGGAAACGTCCTGCATCGAGCTGAATTGGGCAGAACCTCCGTTGCCGCCAGCCGACCGTTTCTGGAATCGCATGTGCGTGCCCGGGTATCGGCGCTGTCGAATGTGACGATATGGGACGACGCGGTCGTAGCCGACCTGATCGCCTCCGATACCGGCGTCGGCGGAGTTCGGGTGCTGCGCCGGGAGACCGACGGCGAACCGGAGCCGGTCCATGCCGATCTGGTGGTCGATGCGATGGGCCGGGGTTCGCGAGCCGGGTCCTGGCTCGCGTCGCTGGGGTACCCACGTCCGCGCGAAGATCAGGTGCCCGTCGATATCGGCTATGCCACTTGTCATTTCCGCCTGCCGCTGGATGCTGTCGGCGGCGATCGGATCGTCCTGGTCGGGCCGATGCCGAGCCGACCGCGCGGGTTCGGGTTCGCGGCGCAGGAGGGGGACTTGTGGGTGCTCTCGGCGTTCGGCGTCGGGAAGGAGAATCACCCGCCGGCGGGTCCGGGCGAACTGCTGGACTACGCCGCGGAATTCGCACCCGACGATGTCGCTACCGTGCTGCGGTCGGCGACTCCCGTCGACGACGTAGCGACCTACCGGTTCCGCACGGCCGTTCGGCGTCGGTATGAACTGCTGGATCGTGTTCCGGGCGCAATGCTCTCGATCGGCGATGCGGTATGCAGTTTCAATCCCATCTACGGCAGCGGCATGACCGTCGCGGCCATCGCGGCCGATCTGCTCGATGACGTCCTCCAGGAGGGCACCGACGATCTGCCACGCCGTTACTATCGCCGCATCGGCCGCATGCTGCGCACCCCGTGGTGGCTGACAAAGGTCAGTGATATGACCATGCCGCCGGTCGCCCTCGGCTCACCAGGGGTGAAATCACTTGCACATTCGGGCTTGAACAGGATGTTCCGAGCGGCTGCGGACGATCCGGCGACCGCCGCGAAATTCCTCGATGTACTGAACATGACCAAATCCCCGCTGCACATGTTCGATCCACGTGTCGCCGCGGCGACAATGGGGTTGCATCGTCTTCGAGGACGACCTACCTCCGCATAGCCGAATCGAGCTGTTGCGTCGCGGCTTTGCCATGGCCTGCCGTGCGATTCGTTCCGTGCGGGGCTGGGCAACGCTGGTCTCTACCGGTCGCGTGCAACGGTGTTCCGTTCGGACGCGACGGCAGATGATCGCCGAGACCATCGAATGGCACCAGCGTTACCCGCACTTGGCCGAAGAAGTCGCCCGCAGTCGGACTACTCGGCCAACGCGCGCCGCAGAGCTCCCGCCAGTTCGGCGTTCTGCCGCTGTGAAACCTCCGCGGACAAGATCGCCTGCGAGCCATGGAACGTGCCCGGCCACTGGTGCAGTTCGACCGATACCCCGGCCGCCATCAGGCGCAGTGCGTAGTCGATATCTTCGTCGCGGTTCGGGCAGAATTCCGCGGCGGCGATGTAAGCGGGTGGCAGGCCGGACAGATCGGTGGCCCGCGCCGGGGCGGCGTACGGCGTGGCGGGCATGGAACCCAGGTAGTACGCCCACATTTGCGCGACCTTGTCGCGAGTCACGAACGGGGTATCGGTGAAATTCCGCTGCGACCACGTCTGCTGCCGGTCATCGAGTCCGGCCTGGTGGAGCAGCTGGAAGCGGATCGGCGGCCCCTGCTCGTCGCGCGCCCGCAACGCCACCGCGGCCGCGAGACCCGCGCCCGCGCTGTGGCCGCCGATCGCGATGCGCGTCGGATCGATGCCGAGTTCGGTTGTGTGTTCGGCGGTCCAGTTCAGCACCGCGTAGATGTCATCGTGTGCGGCGGGGAACGGGTTTTCGGGGGCCAGTCGGTAGCCCACGGAGATCACGGTCGCGCCGGAGCCGTTGGCGAGCATCGTGGCCCACGGATGTTCGGTGTCGAGATCACCCATCACGAATCCGCCGCCGTGCAGCCACACGATGGCGCCCTGGGCCCGGTGTGGACGATAGATCCGCACCGGCACATCGGGATCGGCTGGGACCGTGCGGGTTTCGATCTCCAGGTTCGCGGTGTCGGTAACCGGTACCGCGGCGGCCAACTCGGCGAGCTGTTTACGCGCGGTGGGCGGATCGGACAGGTCGGACGGCGGGAACAGCGACAGGAACGGTTCGAGTTCGGGATCCATGACAGCTATCCTCGCGATTCGCCCCGCCGAGATCATCCGCCAACCGTCGGGCATTCCAGCCCTGTTCCGCGACGAGCGCCGCATATCCGACCTCCGCCGAGGAGAAATAGGCACGGATGCCTCGGCTGCCGAAAGCTCCGAAGGCATGGCGAAGCACAGTTTGTGATGCTTGCCAGGCGTCAGCAAGCGGTTCATCGGCGGGGCATGCCTGCACTCGGACCGTGGATGTCAGGAGTTGCGCGGTGCTACCAGGCCGGATTCGTACGCGAGGACAACCAGTTGGGCGCGGTCGCGGGCGTGGAGCTTGGTCATGGCTCGGTTGATGTGGGTTTTCGCGGTCAGCGGAGTGATCACCATGCGCTCGGCGATCTCGTCGTTGGACAGGCCGTGCGCGACCAGGGCTACGGCCTCGCGTTCGCGATTGGTCAATTCTTTCAGCCCCGTGTCGGCGCCGGTGTCGAGTTGCTGGGTGACGTACCTGTTGATCAGTCGGCGGGTAATCGATGGTGCGAGCAGGGCGTCGCCGCGTGCGGCGACACGTACGGAGTGCAGGAAGTCTTCCGGCTCGATGTCCTTGACGAGGAATCCGGCCGCACCGGCGCGCAACGCGTCGAAGACGTATTCGTCCAAGCCGTAGTTGGTCAGGATGACGACGTGCATCCCGGCCAGGGTCGGGTCCGCGGCGATCCGCCGGGTTGCCTCGATGCCGTCCATGACCGGCATCTGAATGTCGATGAGCGCGATGTCAGGCAAGTATTGTCTGGCCAGCGCCAGGCCCTCGGTCCCGTCGGTGGCCTCGGCCACCACCTCTATGTCGTCCTCGAGGTCGAGTAGTGCACGGAATCCGCTCCGAATGAGCGGCTGGTCGTCGACCAGCAGGACCCGGATCATGACGTTCGGTCCACAGGGAGTTCGGCGTGTACGGAGAAACCGCCCGTGGTGCGCGGTGCCGCCCGCAGGCGACCGCCGAGAGCGGTGACTCGCTCGCGCATCCCGAGCAGCCCGACGCCGGGGACCGGCACGGTATCCATCGTGGCCTTGCCGTCGTCATCGACCCGTATGACCAGGGCGTCGGGACGGTAGTCGATCCGGACCGACGCCGTCGCGGCGGCGGCGTGACGGGCGATATTGGTCAGTGACTCCTGAACGATCCGGTAGCCGGTCCGGTCCACTGCGGTCGGCACCTCCTGGCGTTCTCCCTGGATCGTGAGCGTCGCGTCCAAACCGGTCGTGCGTACCCGTTCTACCAGTTCAGGGACATGGTCGAGCCCGTGCTGCGGGCTGTTGCCGTCGTCTCGTAGCGCCTCGAGGGTCGCTCGCAGTTCCCTGGCCGCCTCCCGACCGGCCTGCCGGATCGCTAGTAGCGCTTCCGGGACTTCTTCGCCTCGCTTGCGGGCCACGTGGACGGCGGCCTCGGATTGCACTTTGATGACCGAGATCTGGTGGGTGAGCGAATCGTGCAGTTCCCGCGCGATGTGCAGCCGTTCCTCGTCGGCGCGGCGCCGCGCGGTCGCCTCGCGGGTGCGCTCGGCTTCATCCGCTCGCCGTTCGGCTTGGCGCAGCGCTTCCCCCGCGGCGCCGGCCGCGATCAGCCAGGCCAATTGGAGGGCATCCCGGGCCTGCGTGAATGCCGCGCCCACGGGCCAGTCGGGGTGCGAGGCCAGCATCGCGAACGGGAGCGTAGCCACCATGAGCACCGAACCCGCCACCGCGACGAGGCGGTGTCCCGCTCGTACCGTGGCATACACGGCGACCAGATACGCGACGGCGGGCACCTCGAAACCGATTGCCTGGTAACCCAGTACGCATAACCCGGTCACGGCCAGTACGGTGATCGGAGCCCAGCGGTGCGCTGCCAGCACCAGACCGCCGATTATCAACAGCGTGTAGCCCAGCGCGTCGAGTTTCGTGGGCGGGTGTTGCCCGGACAGCGAGGTGACCAGCAGGACGGCAGCTACACCGACGGCGATCGCCCGGTCTCCGATCCCTCCGCTGCTCATGCGTGCAACCCTAGCCGGACAGTCGCGCGGGCAACTCCTGCTCGCGGATGATCGGCCGCCTACCGCGCCCGCGGTATTTTCTCGGCACTCTACGACGTCCGCAGCACTCTGCTACGGCAACGGTGGTAGCGCGAATTGTCTACGCCCGCAGGATGATCGGCGGTAGATCCAGCGGACATGATGAATCGACGTCCAGTCGTTCGACAAAGGAGCATCCCATGTCCGTCCGTCATCTGCCTGCCGCTGTGGCAGCCGCCATGCTCGCAGGTTTCGCACTTGCCGCACCGGCGGCCGCACAGGTCTCGGTCGAGTCCGCCGCCGCTACCGGCATGACCTCCGGGCGAATCGGGCCCTCCCTGACCGCGTTGGTGGCGCTGGCCGGTGTCGTCATCGGTGGGCTGGCGCTGGCCCGCTCCGCCAGTCGTATCGGCACCGGCAACAGGGGAAGAAGGGCCATTGTTGCTCTGGTGTCGGGGCTGATCGGCGTGGTCGTAGGTGGGGTCTTAGCGGCCACCGCCGACGGTGGTCCCGGCACCGGCAACGGGATAGTGGGGTCCTGGGCGGCCATGGTGTTGGGGCTGATCAGCCTGGTCCTCGGCGGCCTGGCGCTGGTCCGCTCCCGCCGCACCGCCTGATCGGTGTAGATTCGCGCGACTGCGGCGATCGTGCCCTTCGTGGAAGGTCACCGGGCAGCGGGCTGGAACAGTTCGACGAGGTTTCCGGCGGGGTCGAAGACCAGGATCTGTTGGCCTCCTGGGCCGGTGACGATGCGGTTGCGGAATGTCACACCGGCTGCCTGCAGGCGTTCGACCTCTGCGGCGATGTCGTCGACGATGAGGTGGATTCGGTTCCAACCACCGGGCTCGGGGCGGGCTCCGTCGGGCATCGGGCGGGCTCCGGAGCTGGTGGGTCCGCTCAGCGGTGACCGCGAACGTCACGAATGCCGACTCCTTCGTGACGCGATGGCATCAGCGCACTGGCCGGCCGCGAAATGGCGCCTGACCTGGACTCACCGGACTCGAGGACAGCCATTGGGGGAATCGCGGATAGCCTCCAGACATGGATGCCTTGGTGGTCCGATTGTCGCAGTTGGACGTGGAAGCGGAAGGCGCGCTGCGTGTCGTGATGTTCTACGACACCCTCATGCGCCGACGGGTGGATCTCCCGGCGCTCGCGCGGGCCTCGGCCGTCCTGGCCGAGTGTGTTACCGGGATTCGGCTGCACGGCACGGGACGAGTGATCCGGTGTGCACCCGACGGACAGGAAGTGTCGGGTCCGCCGCCGTCTGCGTCCACCACGGGGCCGATCATCCTCGACGAGGAGGAGATCGGCACGGTGTGGCTGGAACGCACCGGTACCTCCCGCTCGCTCGACGACCTGCTATTGGAGCGGCTCGCCATTGCGGCGGCGGCGGTCGTCGAGCGGTACGGACCGGCACGCACGACCATGGCCGATCCTGCCCTGGTCGAGCTGGTTATCAGCGTCGACAGTGACGAGGCGGCCAGGGCTCGGGCGTTGCGGCTCTTGGGTTTTGCCGCCGACCTGCCGGTGCGCGTCGTGGCCGTCCGGTCCCAGCTTCCGCTCGACCACGTCGGTGTTCTGATCTGTCCGGGCCGTCCGGTGAAGGCGGCACCGCTGGCCGACGTCGGCGTCATCCTGGCCACCACAGTGGACCCGGCTCGGTTTCCAGCAGGCGTACGCGCGGGCATCGGAGCGGCCGGTCGGCCCGACAGGTCCTGGCGGCAAGCCCGCACCGCACTGCGCTTCGCCACGGCACGTAGTCCGATTGTCCCCCACGACGACCTCGGAGCGTTGGCCTTGCTCGCGCAGGTACCCCAGGATGCCGTGCGCGACAACGCCGATGTCGCCGCGATCACCCGAATAGCGAGCACCCCGGAGGATCTGGAGACACTCGACGCCTACTGTGCCACCGGCTCGCTGCGTCGGGCGTCCGCGTTGTTGCACCTGCACCACAGCAGCGTCGCCCGCCGGCTCGAACAGATCGAAAAGATGACGGGTATCGAACTGGCCGAACCCACCGGACTACTACGGGCCAGGCTCGCACTCACGGCATGGCGCCTGCTCGACGAGTGACGTCGACCAGCAGCTATGCGGGGATGAATTCACTGATCACAAGCGTGCGAGCGGCGGCGTATCGGCCATAATTGCTTGGTGACCCCTTCGCCTGGATCTTCGATCGACGATAGCGCGGCCGCGTCGCCCCGACTGGCGGGTGCGCGATCCGCGGTCGGTAGTTTCCGCTTCTGGTTCGCCAGCCGCCGCTGGGAGTGGTCGCCGGAGGTGTACCGGATGCACGGCTACCGGCCCGGGGAAATCGAGCCGACCACCGAATTGCTATTGGCCCACAAGCATCCTGACGACCGCGAACCGGTTGCCGAACGCATCGCCCATTCCATCGATAGTGGTGAGCCGTTCTCCAGCCGCCACCGGTTCATCGACACCTCTGGTGGCGAACACAATGTCATGGTCGTCGCGGACCGAATTCTCGACGACGAAGGCCAACCGGTTGGCACGACGGGTTTCTATATCGACCTCAGCGCCACCCTCGCCGAAGCCGAACGTGAAGCGCTCGAGGTGCGTTTGCCGGAACTGATCGAGTCGCGTGCGGTGATCGAACAAGCCAAGGGCGTGCTGATGCGGCTGTACGGGATCAGTGCCGAGCAGGCGTTCAAGGTGCTCATCTGGCGTTCGCAGGAAACCAATATCAAGCTGCGCGTGCTGGCCGAACAACTGATCACCGAGTTGTGTACCTTACCCGCGCCCGAACCCGCGACCGTCGCCACCTTCGATCACATTCTGCTGACCCTGCACGAGCGCATACCCAAGGACTGACCGCATCCGATTTCCCAGCAGCGAGAGGTTGCGCCACCGATGCCGGGCGTCGGCGAACTACGGTGTGGCGGTGGTAGTGGAACCGAATGACCGGTTTGCTGGATTCGTTGTGCAGGCTCGGCTTGGTCATGGCGGTAGCAGCGATGTGTATCTGGCCGAGGATTCGGAACGGTCGCGGCCGGTATCGCTGAAGATTCTGGGCCCTGAGGACAGCCGGTCACCCGAGGCGCGAGCGCGATTCGTGCACGAGTTCGACATCCTGTCGGTGCTACGGCATCCCAATATCGTGCGGATGTACACGCACGGTGAAACCGACGGCAGGCTGTGGTCGGCGCACGAGTACGTCGCCGGCGCAACGGGTTCGACATTGGTGCCGATGCCGCACCGACATCCGGACCTGCGGCGGGTGCTACATGTGCTGGGCCGGGTCGCGGCCGGTTTGGATTTCGTGCACGCCAACGACATAGTCCATCTCGACGTCAAACCGGCGAATCTATTGGTGGGTGTGGACGATCCCGCGACGGTGAAACTTTCGGATTTCGACCAGGCCCGATGGCTGCACCGGCCGGAACCGCCCTTGGCCAGTAACGGTTTCGTCGTCGTCTCGGTGCCGTATGCCGCGCCGGAGCTGTTGCGGGCGGGCGCCGTATGCCCGGCGACGGACCAGTACGCGCTGATCGCTACCGCGATCGAACTGCTCACCGGCCGCCCGCCGTTCCCTCGCGGAAATCTCATGGCCACCGCGCAGGCCCACCTGCACGACGCGCCGCCGGATATCTCCGCGCGCCGACACTGGATCCCCGCCGAGGTCGACACGATCGTGCACCGTTCGCTCGCAAAGGATCCGAGCGCCCGCTACACCACCTGCACCGAACCCATCAGCCTGCTCACCGAGGCTCTCCACGCCGCCGCCGACACCCCGCCACGCAGTCCCTTCCGGAACCGCCTGAACGCCGCGTTCGCCCGATCGGCGCTTCGCCGGTAGCGATATGTATGTTCCCGCCGCGGCATACGGGATCGGTATGGGGTTGCGGCGCCGGTCATGACATTGACAGCGCTCGACTCGAATAAGTTCAATCCGAACGCGCCGAAATATTTCATTCAGCGGGGAAGGCGAAGTCACGGATGAGGGCCGCGAGTTCGAGGGGGCGGTCGCCCTGGACCGAGTGTCCGGCGCCGTCGACGATCGCGACCCGTGCGCCGGGGCGGCGGCGGAGCAGTTCCGCGACGTCGGCGTCGTCGACGACCGGTGAGCGTGCGCCGCGTACGAGCAGCAACGGTGCTTGTACGGCGGAGACGTCGTCCCAAAGGGGGCTGAAGTCGAGCGAGCCGTCGGCGGTCGGGCGAAGTCGGTCGTAGCGCCAAATCCAGCGGCCGTCATCCCGCTGGCGCGCGTTGTGTAGCACTCCGCGCCGCAGCGACTGGACCGACCGGCCCGGATTGTGTGCGACGGTACGCTCGAGGATCTCGTCGAAGGAGCCGAAGTCGGTGGGGCCGTTGACGAATGCGACTATCGCCGCGGTCTTGTGCGGGTTGTCGTTGGTGCCGGGGGTGACGTCCACGACGATCAGGCGGCGCACCAGAGCCGGGCGGCCCGCGGCGAGTCGCAGTGCGGTCAGCCCACCGAGGGACATGCCGATGACCGCCTTCGCCTGCGGCGCCACGGTTTCGACAGCGGCGGCGACCGCGTCGGCCAGCCGGTGTGGCGTGTACAGGTGATCTGGCCACCAGTCGGAATGGCCGTGACCGGGCAGGTCGAACGCGATGAGGGGGCGATCCAGCGCCAGTGCCACGGTGTCCCAGGTGTGCGCGTTCTGCGCGCCACCGTGCAGAAGCACCATCTCCGGCTCGCCGTCACCCCAGCGCAGGCCACTGATGTGGCGACCGGAGCCGATGTCGACCGAGAACCGTTGCACCTGTGGCGGACCGGACCAGGCCAGCCCGGCCTCGGCCGCATTCTCGGCGAACAGTCCGAATTCGTCATAGGTCGGTGTTGTCATCTGAGTTCGAAACCTGTTTGTCGAATATGGATTCAGCTGAAGTGGATGATCGAGAGCAGTCCCACGACCAGTGAGTACGTTGCGAACGGTAGCAGGGTGCGAGTTTGGAAGTGCCGCTCGAGGTAGCGCACGGCCAGCCAGGACGATGTGCCCGACACGATCGCGCCGACGAGAACCGGCCCTCGGATGCCGTCGGTTTCCGGTCCGAACAGCTCCGGTATTTCCACGATCCCGGCGCCCAGGATTGCCGGAGTGGCAAGCAGGAAGGCGAATTTGGCCGCGTGCGTGTGTTCGAGACCGCGCCACAGTCCGCCGACCATGGTCAGGCCCGCGCGGCTGAACCCGGTCAGCAGGGCGCCGGCTTGGGCGAATCCGATACCGACGGCATCGCGCGCCCCGAGGGCGGCCAGCCGCCGGTCCGTTTGGCGGGCTGGATGCGATGCGGCGGTGAGGGCGAAACGTCGCCCATATTCCGCCAGCGTCGGCTCGTTGCGTCGGCGCAGCCCCTCACCGATTACCAGCACGACGCCATTGAGAGTCAGGAAGATGGCCGCGTCGATGGGCCCCTCGAACAGTGCGTGTAGCAGATGCACGAGCAGCGGCCCGAGGATGGCGACCGGCGTGGAGGCGATCACGATCAGCCACGCCAATCGCTGCGGAACGGTATCGAGTTGCCTGGTGCGCAGCGACGTGACGAAACCGGAGAGTATCGAGCACCAGTCGCGCCAGTAATACCCGAGCAACGCCACAGCGGTCGCCACGTGTAGCGCGACCACGAACGCGAGATAGGGATTGCCTGCGCCGGAGTCGTTCTGGACCAATAACTTCCGCCAATCACCTCCCACCCATGCGGCGATCAGCACGGAGTGACCGAGGCTGGAGATCGGGAACAGCTCGGTGACCCCCTGCACCGCACCGATAACAGTCGCTTCAAGATAGGTGATCATCGCGGACGATTCTTGCATGTGCGCGACGGTCCTTCCGGCTGGGAGTATCACCTACCGATTTGTCCGAATACCGGTTGCAGCAGCACCTTTCGGGAGTGGGCTCGGACCCGGACTGTGCGACATCGTCCTGCGACATTCGCCGGATTCGCGCGGTTCGGCTGCGGGTGGGCACGACTGGAGTCCGCTGTGCCGTGATGGCCGGTACCGCTGGCAAGATCATGTACGGAAATGCCTGCGGTGCCCAGCAATTCGTCGGCGAGTGTCGAGCGAACTTCGTCCCCTAGCTCGAGGGGCGAGGTGCCTTCGGGCAGAGCGGGTTTCGAATTCGCGCGGGGAGGCTTGCGAGGATGCCGACGGTCTCGTCCAGCGCGCTGGGCTGTTGGGACCGGGAACAGCGGCCATGCGGCGGAATATTTTTGACCCGCCCGGCAACACACCGTGTTGCCGGGCGAGTTCCTTCCCCGTTCGCTGCGCGAACGCCGCCACGTCGCACAGCGCTGCAATGTTAGCCCAACTGGCACGCATATCTATGTCGCCACGCCGATGTCGGCGTGTTCGGCGTGTTGCATGCCGAACCGTAGACCGGACGAGGCGCCACTACTGCGCCGCAGCAGCTTCGGTTGCCGGAGTCGGCAGTCCGGCGAGGCGGTGCGGTGCCAGTAGGGATTTCACGGTTTCGGCTGGCAATAGGCCAAGCTCGGTGGCGATTTCCTCGACCGGGCGGCCGGTGTGCAAGGCCTGCTTCGCGATTCGGGCGCTGGCGGCGTAGCCGATGTGGGGGGTGAGGGCCGTGACTATACCGATGGAGCGGCGCACGCCCTGTTCCAGGTGGTCGCGGTGGGCAGTGATTCCCGCGACGCATCTGGTTGCGAGAGTGTCGATGGCGGCAGTGAGATGCGCGGTGGTGCGCAGCAGGCTGTAGGCGATGATCGGCTCGAAGGCGTTGAGCTGGAGCTGGCCCGCCTCTGCGGCCATGGTGACAGTCATATCGTTGCCGATGACCGCGAATGCGACCTGGTTGACGACCTCCGGGATTACCGGATTGACCTTGCCCGGCATGATCGATGATCCGGCTTGTACTGGGGGAAGGGAGATTTCCCCCAGACCCGTCGTCGGTCCCGAGGACATGAGCCGCAGGTCGTTGCAGATCTTGGACAGTTTGACCGCGACGCGTTTGACGATGCCGGAGATCTGCACGAACGCACCGCAATCCTGGGTGGCTTCGATGAGGTCGGCGGCCGAGGACACCGGAATCCGAGTGATGTCGGCGAGATGGGTGCAGGCCAGCGCCGGATAATCCGGATGGCCGTTGATGCCGGTCCCGATCGCGGTGCCGCCGAGATTGCATTCGCGCAGGAGCGCGGTGCCCTCGTCGAGGCGGGCGCAGTCCTCACGCATCATGATCGCGAAGGTGCCGAACTCCTGCCCGAGCGTCATGGGTACGGCATCCTGGAGCTGGGTGCGACCCATCTTTATTACGTCGGCGAATTCGATTGCCTTGCTGTCGAATTCGGTCGCTAGACGGCTCAATGCGGCGATCAGATCGTGGATGTGGTGCACGATGGCGAGCTTCACCGCGGTCGGGTAGACGTCATTGGTCGACTGGCCCAGATTCACATGATCGAGCGGATTCAGTTCGGTGTAGCCGCCGCGGTCGTGGCCGAGCAGCTCCAGTGCGCGGTTGGCGATGACCTCGTTGGCATTCATATTCGTCGAGGTACCGGCCCCACCCTGAATGGGATCGATGGGGAATTGGTCGTGCAATGCGCCAGCGCGGATCTCGTCGCAGGCCGCATCGATAGCTTCGGCACGGCGGGAATCGAGTAGGCCGAGGTCTCGGTTGGCGCGGCAGGCGGCCTGTTTGACGGCGGCGAGCGCGGTGATCAGTGCCGGGTAATTCCCGATGCGGTCGCCGGTGATAGCGAAATTGTCCAGTGCGCGCGCGGTGTGGACGCCCCAGTAGGCCTCGCGTGGTACCGCGCGGGTGCCGAGGGAATCGCGTTCGGTGCGAGTGCTTTCGGTCATCGGATTCCTGTTCAGTTTGATGTGTGCGGGATCGGCTGTGTCGCAGGGGGATTCGAGAGTTCGCCGAGCAGGTTCGTCGTCATCCACCGGTGCAACTCGCTACCGGACAGGCCGATCTCGACCAGGTAGCCGAGTTTCGCGAGCGTGGCCTCCCGGGTCATATCGCGGCCACCGATGGCACCCGCACCCCGCATGGCCCGGCCGGGTTGATAGCGGTCGAGATCGACTGTGCCGCTGTCACAGTGGGTGATGACGACGACGGGCGTCCCGCGTGAGGTGGCCGCACGTATGGCCTCGACTGTTGCTGAACCGTGCAGCGGTAATGTGCCCGAGCCGTAGCACTCGAGTACGAGTCCGCCTCGGTAGTGACGCAGTGCCACGTCGAGGAGGTCCGGGTGCATTCCGGGAAAGACGGTGAACAGGCCGACCGGCATGCGATCCGGGCGCGACTGAATTTCCGGCAGCCGGGGCGGCGAGGGTGGTGGTGTGTATTCCCGGACTGTGCTGAATCCGTCGTAGTCGTCGCACGCGCGTTTGCTGGCACGCACCGCGGGATGCAGCGACTTTCCGAAGGCGATAAACGTTCCGGAAACCGATTGGGCAGCAATGCTGTTCAACGCGAGCGTCAGATTGCTCCGTGCGTCGCTACCGGGAAGCCCCAGCGGGATCTGCGCTCCGGTCAGCACGACGGGCACCTCGATATCGCGTAGCTCGAATGCCATCCGAGCGCCCACGTAGGCCATCGTGTCGGTGCCGTGCACGACGACGACCCCGTCCGGCCGCCGCTCCTCGATGCCGGACCGGACCTGTCCGGCGATGCGGCGGGCGGTGTCGGCCCCGGCATCGGAACTGTCGATGACCTGGTCGAGTTCGGTGTAGCCGAACCGTACCGCGATACCGTTCTCGCGCTCGAATCGCGTGATGACGTCGGCGATTTCACTGTCCAGACCCTGGCGCGGGCGCAGTCCGTCACCGTGATCGACCATCCCGAATGTGCCACCGGTGTAGAGGATATCGACACTGATCTGCGAAACGCGTTGCGCAGTAGCGACCGAGGTCACGAGCTCTCCGATCCGGTGCTGGTGCCCTCCATCGGGGCGAGCACGTCAGGTTCCAACCGTCCACGCACCCGGTACCAACCCGCCACCATCGCGGCGATGACCAGCAGGAATGCCGCGAGCGTGATGCGCCCGATCTCGTCGTCGAAGAACATCAGCACGATCACCGCCAGCAGGAAGCCGAGGGTGAGGATATTGAGCACCGGAGCGAAGGGCAACCGGAAGGCGGGCCTGCGGTAGTGCCCCTGCTCGGCGCGGCGCACGAAGATCCAGTGGCAGATCATGATCGACGCCCAGGTGCCGACAATGCCGAGTCCGGCCAGATTCAGCACGATCTCGAAGGCCTTCTGCGGCATGACCAGATTGAGCACCACACCCGCGATGCCGACCACACTGGTGATCAGAATGCCGCCGTACGGGGCGCCATTGCGGTTCAGCCGCTGTGCGAAACGTGGTGCCGCGCCGGCCACCGCCATCGAGCGCAGAGTGCGGCCGGTCGCGTAGAGCCCGGCGTTCAGGCTGGACATCGCGGCGGTGAGCACCACCAGATTCATCACGTCACCGGCGTGCGGAATGCCGATCGAACTCATCACCGTTACGAAAGGACTTTCACTGGGGGAGTAGGCCGTCCACGGCAGCAGCAGTGTGAACAGGATGACCGAGCCCGCGTAGAACAGGATGATCCGCCACATGATGGAGTTCACCGCGCGCGGCACCACGAGCCGGGGGTTGTCGGCTTCACCCGCTGCGACGCCGATCATTTCGGTGCCACCGAAGGCGAACACCACACCGAGCGCGATGGTCAGCATCGGTGCAAGTCCGCGCGGGAAGAGTCCGCCATGATCGGTGATCGTCGAGATGCCGGGATCGTTCCCGCCGACCGAGGTGCCGGTGACGATGAATCCGATGGCCAGCCCCATGAATACGACAATGGTCCCGACCTTGACCAGCGCGAACCAGAATTCGAGTTCGCCGAACAGTCGCACCGACATGACATTGAGCGCGACGACGACCGTCAGCGCGATCAACGCCAGCACCCACTGCGGCACGTGGACGAAGAACGACCAGAAGTGTGCGTACAGCGCGACCGCCGTGATGTCGGCGACGAGCGTCGTCGACCAGTTCAGAAAGTACAGCCAGCCCACCGTGTACGCACCGCGTTCACCGAGGAATTCGCGGGCATAGGACACGAACGCCCCCGACGAAGGCCGGTACATGACGAGTTCGCCGAGGGCGCGCACCACCATGAATGTGAAGATTCCGCACACGATGTAGACGAGGGCGAGGGACGGTCCGGCGAGCGACATCCGACCGCTGGCGCCGAGGAACAGTCCGGTGCCGATCGATCCGCCGATCGCGATCATCTGCATATGGCGCTTGCGCAGCCGCTTCTGGTAGCCGAGGTCCCCGATATCGATCCGCGGTGCGGGCGTGGGGGTGGCGATCGACTGTTGGTCGTGGTGTTGCATCGAAAACCTTCCGTGGGCCGGATTCGGCCCCTGAGAAGTAAGGCTGTCAGGCTGTAAGACAGGTTGACTGTAATGGCGGTCACAGCGACTGTCAATGCCATACTGGGTCGCGTGACGGTCGAGGAAGGGTACGTGCAGCGCATCGGCGCCACCGAAGCGGTCTTTCGTCGGCTCAAGAGCCTCATCCAGAGCGACGATTACGCGGTGGGCGATCGCCTGCCCGCGGAACTGGCGCTGGCCAAGCAGTTCGGGGTGAGTCGGCCGGTGGTCCGTGAGGCGCTACATGCCTGCGCCATCCTCGGACTCACCGAAACCCACACCGGCCGAGGCACTTTCGTCGTCTCAAAGAACGCCGATACCCAGCCGACCTTCGCGGGCGTCGGGGCCGGTGACCTGATCGAGGCGCGCCGGCTCGTCGAAATACCGGCCGCCGGATTCGCCGCCGAGCGCCGCACGCCGGCCCAGGTGCACCAGCTGTTCGAAATCCTGGACAAGCTGGCCGCTGCCCCGGATGCGCACGAATGGGTGCGCTACGACGGCGAATTGCACACCGCGATCGCGGCCGCCAGCGGCAATACGATGCTGACCGCCATGGTCGCCGACACCCGCCGTGCGCTGGACCTGCAATCGGAGTTCTTGAATCTGACCCAGGACCGCCGCACCGACTCCGACCGCGAGCACGAAGCCATCGTGCGGGCCATCGAGGCAGGTGCGCCGGAGGCCGCGCGTGCGGCGATGACCGATCACCTGGAACGAGTCGCCGAAACGGTCGCCCGGATCGGCGCCTGAACGTCTCACCGCTGCAGATCCGGCGGCTGGTGTGTGCGCTGGATGGTGAGTGATGCGGCGAGCAGGCGGGAGTTGTGCGGGTCGGTGGGATCGATGCCGGTCAGCTCGGCGATGCGGCGAAGTCGATAGCTGAAGGTGTTGGGGTGCACATGGAGTCGTGCCGCCGCTGCCTTGCGGTCGGAGCCGTAGCGCAGATGTGCCTCCAACGCCTCCAGGAGATGGGGGTTGCTCAGCAGTGGGATGATGCGCTCGGCCAGCCGGTCACGGGCGTGGCCCGGCCGGGTGAGTTGGTATTCGAGCAGTAGATCGTCGAGTCGATAGGTTCCGGTCGGGCGGCCGAGTAGATGTGCGAGCGTTGCGAGCTCGGCCACTTCGGTCGCGGCATCGGGTAGTTCGGCACGTGCGACCGCTGGCCATTCGGCCAGATATGCTGCCGCACCGAATTGTTCGGCCAGGTCCGCCGCCAGCCCGGCATATCTCGTCAGCTTCGGTTCGTCGGAATACGCTGGAAGAAGGGCGATTCCGGTGGCTCCGTCGAAGGTCACCAGCGCGGTGCCGTTGCTGATCGTATCCAGGGTGCGGTGCAGGATCCGTATCCGTCGCCGGGCCAGTAGATCAGCGACCGAGGTGGGCTGGTCTTCGGAATCGATATGGATGCCGAGCACCGTATAGCGCTCGCTGAGCGGGGTATCGGCGCGGGCGGCCTGTTCATCCGCGGGTTGGCCGCGCAGCAGTGCCGAACACAGTTCGCGGCGGGCTTCCCGCTCGGCGTTATAGATGGATTGTTCGACCGCGGTGTAGGTCTCGACGACGATGATATTGATGTGCTTGAGCAGATCGAGCAGGCGTGAGCCGACTCGGACCAGATCGGCCATTTCCTCGGGCGTCGCAAGTGCGGCGGCTTCGGCAAGCACCGACTGCGCCGAACCGTGGATTGCCTCGATCAGGATCGAGAGCGGAAAGCGGTCTTCGGCATGCCGCTCGGCGACCGGTGCCACGAAGGTCGCGACCTCGGCACCGGTGAATTCGCGGTCTTCGCCGATGGCCTGCAATACGGCGCGGCCGCAGGCGTAGATGGCGGGCAGCACCTCCGCGGTGAAATGTCCTTCGGGCAGATCGGTCGCGGGCGGGGTCGCACCGAGGCCCTCGGCGAGCATGCGTTCGGAGATCTGCGGCCACCGGGTCAGTAGCCGGGGCACCAATGGGGCGTCTCGGGTGGCCGAGGTCGGGGCGATTGCCATGCGCCGATTGTTGCCGACGACAGTGCGCACTTCAACGTTTCGGTTTTCTCAACCAGAACTTTGTCGTCGACGACAAACCAGTGCGGAGTTTATTCGTCATGCCGTGTAGTGACGTCGTCTAATGACCGTCCTAGATTTCGAATACCGCGTAATCACAATGGCGGCCATCACATTTCGATCGATCTGTGACCCATGGCATAGCGACCGGCGTGGCGCGGAACCGATCGGGATGGGAAGTACGAAATGTTTGCAATGAAGCAACGCGGGTGCCGTACCTTCGCGGGTGCCGCCCTCATCGCTGGACTGGCCGTGGCGCACGGTCTCGGGATCGGTGCGGCGGGCGCGGAGCCCGCCGAATCCGATCAGCAATTCCTCGTCGAACAAATCAACGCGGGGCTGGCGCCGGCTCCGGACGGGCGCCAGCCGCGGGCGATCGTGGATACCGGAAGTGGATCGGGCTGGGCCAAGAGCATCGCATCCAATACCGTCGGTGAGGGGCCCGAAATGACCGCGGCTCTTGCGGCTTTCGGGTACGGTCTCACGAACCCTGACGCCGCGCCCGCGGGTTCGAACCGGTGGGACTGCGAGCCGAGTGCCGAACATCCGAACCCGGTGGTGCTACTGCACGGCACCTGGCTCAACGCTTTCGACACCTTCGCCTATCTCTCGCCGCAGTTGGCGCGGGCGGGATTCTGCGTATTCGCCTTCAATTTCGGGCGATCGGGACTGATGGACGGTGGCGGAATCGGTGCGTTGCTGCCCGGTCGCTACGGAGTCGGGCCGATGGCCGAATCCTCGCGCCAGCTGGCGGATTTCGTGGAGCGGGTGCGCGCGGCCACAGGGGCGGAGAAGGTCGATATCGTTGGTCATTCGCAGGGTGGGACGGTGGCGAATCAGTACCTGAAATTCGACGGAGGTGCCGATAAGGTCGGCAAGCTGGTCACTTTCGGTGCGACACACCACGGCACGTCGTTGATGGGCATCGCGTTGCTGGGGCGGGCCATCAATAACCTCGGTGTGAATATCCTCGGTTTCTACGAGCCGATCGTCGGGCTGTCGAATATCGAACAGGCGGTGGGGTCTTCGTTCTACGCACGGTTGAACGCGAACGGCGATACCGTGCCCGGTGTCGATTACACGGTCGTCGGGTCGCGCTACGACGAGGTCACCAATCCGTACAACTGGACGTTCCTGCAGGCGGGGCCGGATGCCGCAGTCGACAACATCACGCTGCAGGACGGCTGCGAACAGGATCTGTCCGACCACCTGACCATGATGTACTCGCCACGTGCGGCTTCGATCGCCCTCGAGGCTCTGGATCCCGCGCACCATTCGAGCCTGGACTGCAGCTTCAACCCATGGCTGATCGGAGGTGGCGGCGCCCTCTGAGTTCGACCGATGCACCCTGCCCGAATCGGCCGAGCCGGGCAAGACGCGGACTTCCCAATCTCGGGAGGTTTGACGACCTGAGTGAAAATTGACTGCGCCACTGTCCGTCTTCGGGTCCACGCGAATCGGACCGTGGTTACGGGTCAGCACACCCGGTTGCACCTGACCGCGGTAACGACACAGCAGGAGACCTCGGTGAATCAGCGGTCGCGGTTCGACCCGGGCGCACTGCAGGCGATGGTCACCAGGTTGGAACGCCTCATCGTCGAAGCCAACCGAACCGTCGTTGAGCTCAAGGCCGCGATCGAATTCGCGGAGGCGGAGTCGGTTGGTGCGTCCGAAGAGGTGCGGTCGGGAGCGGTATCTGCGGAGGTGCTGTCGGCTGCGGCGTCTGCGGAGGTGTCGTCGGGTGCGGTATCTGCGGGGGTGTCGTCGGGTGCGGTATCTGCGGCGGCGTCGGACGTGGCGGCTGTGGAGGTGCGGTCGGGTGCGGTATCTGCGGAGGTGCTGTCGGCTGCGGCGTCTGCGGAGGTGCGGTCGGACGGTGCATCGGCGAAGGTGCGGTCAGCAGCGGCATTCGCGGCGGCGCAGTCGGATATCGCGCATTTTGCGATGCACTCGGACGTTCCGCCTGTTGCGGTGCATTCGGATATCACATCTGCGTCGGTGCGCCCCAACAGCGCATCAGGTCAAGCGGCGACAGACCAACACACCGCGAGTCGACACCGCCCATTCGTCCGTGAGCCCGCACCAACTCCGTGGTCCCGTCGCACAGTGGACACTCCGTGGTCCCAACGCACGGTCCGCCCACGCCCAGCGAAACCGAAGGCACCCGCCGCACCCTCCACATTCCCTGGGTCGGAACCGCTCCCATTCGCGACCTCTGTCCCACCGATAATCGAGCGAACCCCGCCCCGCCAGCCCACCACAGTCCACGCGGGCCCAGCCGGCGCTGTGTCGACACCGACAGGTCCGCCGAGCGACACCGTGCAGCCGGCGCCAATTCGACCGACGACGGATGTTTCAGCGCCGGAGGCAGTTTCGCCACCGGTGAATATTCGGCGGCCAGGCCCAATGCCGCTGTCGACGGATGCCGCGGAGCCCATCGCAGAGGCTGTGCCGATGGATGTAGGGGAGCCCGCGCTACGGGTAGAAGTTGAGGAGCCCGAGGCTCTTCCAGTACCCGTGGATGTGCGGGAACCGGAAACCGCGGCGCCGCCGAGTGGTCCACTGGGCGATACCGCGAAGCTAGAGGCGTTTCGATCGTCGCGAGATGTTGCGTCGGAAGTAATTTCGCCTCCAGAGGATGTTCGTCCGCTAACAGCCCTCCCGCTGTCGGTGGACATTGCGGAGCCGGCGGCGGCGCTGCCCATGGACGTAGGCGAGTCGGAGGGTGCGCCGCAATCGCTGGATATTGTGGAGCCCGCGACCGTGGCGCTACCGGCCGATGATCGCGAGCCGGAGGCAGCACCGCTACCGGTCGACGTTTCGGAACCCGAGACGCAACGACCACCGGCGGAGATCGAGGCGCCGACGGCTTTGCCGTTGCTGGCGGATGCAGCCGAGTCCGCAGCGGTTGGGCCATCGGCAGATCTTGGGGAGCCCGATGTTCTGCCCCTATCGGTCGACATCTCGAATTCCGAGTCTGTGCAGCCGCGGGTGGATAATCAGCCGCCCAGGGCAGTGCCATTGCCAGCGGATGTCGCCGAGCCCGCGGCGGTGCCGCTACCGGCGGATGCTTGGGAGCCCGGGATTCCACAGCTACCGGTTGACGTCCAGGAACCACCACTGGCGGCGCCCGTCCAAGAACCTGACTCGGCATCGCGGCCGGTCTGCGTTCAACGACCAGAGTCGGTGCCCGTGCCGGTCTATGCTCGAGAATCCGAGGTGGCGCGGCCGCAAGCGCAGGAGTTGGAGCCGGAAACTGTAGCGTTCCCGGTCTACTTTCAGGAATCCGAGACAGTACAACTCTCGGCGTATCCCGATGTCGAGATGCCTTGCCCCAGTGGGGAGTCCGTTGATTCGGTGACCTTGACGACCGCTGTCGAGTTGGCGGCGCAGCATGGTCTGGACATCATTGGATTCGATGGGCCGAATGTCGACACGTATGTTGTCCGGGAGGTGACCGCGGCGGTCGTCGATATGCTGACCAGGTATCCGATTGCCTTGCGCGGCATACGGATTACCGATCCGGACGATAGTGCGCCCGCAATAGGCGGGCCGTCTCCGGCGCTGCCGCAGTCGGATGCGTCGGCGATTTGGATGGTGCTCGATGGTGGGGCCTTGGCGACCTTGGTTCCGGAAGCCGGGAGTGCGCGGCCGCGCAGGTGGTTGCGGCGGCGGCGCAATGCCGATCGGCCGGTGTATGCCGCGGTTGTGCGCGAGTACGGTTGTGCGCTCGATGTCGCGGGGGACTTTCGGGCCCGGCATGAGGCGCAGCGCCGACTGATTACCGAATCCCTGCGTGGCAGTGCGGGTCTCGCCTACAACCCATTGGATCCGAGCCTCGCCCTGCTCGATGCGTTCACCGATGTCGCGCTGCACGGGGATCGGGCGGGGAAGTTGGCGAAGGAATTGCACGACATGCTGGTGAAAATGGCGCGAGCCGAGTCGACTGATCTGTCGGCCTGATCCGACCAGGGCCGGGCCTCGACTTGGGCGGGTTCACAAGTTGGGTGACGGTCGGCTTGTGTGTTGACGGAGTCTTTGATCGCTGACCCGCGGTAGCCACCGGATTGTTCGTTACCGTCATCGCGTTCGATTGCCCGCGTTCGGGAGGATCAGCTGTGACGGAGATCGGGACACGACGATCAGACGAGCGGACGGGCGGTGAATTCGGCGCGTGGCTCGCCTTCGCCGGTTGCCTCATCGCGGTCTTCATGCAGATGGTCGATGTGACGATCGTCAATACCGCACTGCCAAATCTCACCGCTGACCTGCGGGCCTCGCAATCGGCGCAGGTGCTGGTGGTCTCCGGCTATTCGCTGGCCTTCGCGTGCACCCTGCTGACCGCGGCGCGCATCGGTGCTATCTTCGGCCGTCGCACCGTATTCCTGGTCTCGGTCACGGCGTTCACCGCTGCCTCACTGTGGTGCGGAATGTCTACCAGCGCAACTGAATTGGTAACCGCGAGAATCGGCCAGGGCATCGCGGGTGCCGGGATGGCGGCACAGACGATCGCCATCCTCATTGCGAGCTTCCCGCCGAATCGACATCAACAGGTGTTCGCGCTATACGGCGCGACCGCCGGATTCGCCGGAATGCTCGGACCGATCCTCGGTGGCGCGCTGGTCACCGCTGATATCGCCGGACTCGGTTGGCATTCGATATTCCTGATGAATCTGCCCGTCGGCGTGCTCGCCTTCGTCCTCGGCTTCAGATATCTGCGGCTCGGCAGGCCGCCGGAACGCGATCGCATCGACCTGGGCGGGGTAGCTTTATCTACGGTGAGTCTGTTCGCCCTTCTTGCCGCGCTCGCCGACATTCAGCAGAACGGTTGGCGGCCATGGCCTTTCGGCGTAATCGCGGCAGCATTCGCGGTCGGCGCGGTGTTCTTCGCCTATGAGCGCAGGCTGGTTCGGCGTGGCGGCAGTCCGCTGGTGCGCGTGGATCTGTTCGCCGATCGTGGCTTCGCCATCGGTGCGGCACTGGTGGCGAGCTTCTTCGGCCTGTTCACCGCATTCGTCTTCACCGTATCGATCACCCTGCAGGAGGAACTGCACTGGTCCGCACTGCGCACCGGTGTGGCGATGACACCGTTCGCACTAGGTGCGGGCGCTGGTGCCCTCGCCTCGCTGCTGCTTGTAAGGCGGTGGGGAGTAAGGGCACTCGCATTCGGCATCGCGATGTACGGATGCTGCGTGGCGATCGGCGCGGCTTACCTGCGGATCTCCGCGGGCGAGGTGAACCTCGCCCTGGCGCTCGGCCCGGTTTTCATCGCGGGATTCGGGGTCGGTCTGTTCGGCGTGCAACTGCAACCACTGATGCTGGCGGGATTGGAGCAGCGCCAAATGGCCGAGGCATCGGGCCAGCTGCCCACCATCGAGCAGATCGGCAATGCGGTCGGGCTGGCGCTGCTCAGCGTAGTGTTCTTCCGCACTCATACCTTGGACGGAAGCATTGCCATGCTGGCCGCCATCGCGGTCCTCGCGATTGCGATGGCGGTGCCGACTCTGGCGTTGCCGGCACCGTCGCAGGAACCCGCATAAGGTCAGGCCGAGCCAGTGGTGCCCAGCGGAGATGGTTCGCCGGGCTCGGATCCGATGAGCAGTCGTTTGAGGATCTTTCCGGTTTCGCCGCGGGGGAGCGCGTTGAGGAAGGTGACATCGCGCGGTACGGAAAAACGGCTGAGCCGGTTGCGAATATAGGACCGGATCATATCCGAATCCAGTCCCGCGCCTTCGCGTTTCACCACGAAGGCGGCCAGACGCTGCCCGAATTCGGTATCCGGGACACCGACCACGGCGACCTCACTGACCTGCGGCAGATGCGCGAGTGCCTCCTCGACCGGACGTGGGAACACGTTCTCGCCGCCGGAGATGATCATCTCGTCATCGCGCCCCGCAATGAACATGCGGCCCGCCACATCGAGATAGCCGAGATCCCCGGTGTCGAGCATGCCATCGGCTTCTGCGGGCGGCGCCGAGTTCACATAGCCGTCGAACAGCATGTGGTTGCCGACGAAGATGCGCCCGGTGACGCCGATCGGAACAGGACGTTGATCCGGACCCAGCACCGCGACTCTCGTGCCGAGCGGCGGTCGGCCCGCGGTGGTCGGTGCGGTGCGCAGATCGTCGGGGGTGGCAATGGTGGCCCAGGAGACTTCGGTGGAACCGTAGACGTTGTAGAGGATCTCGCCATAGGTATCCATGAACCGTAAGACCGTCGCCCCTGCCAGCGGCGCACCGCAGCTGATCACGGTGCGCAGACTCGACGTGTCGTAGCGTGCACGCACAGCAGTGGGCAGATCGAGGATGCGATTCACCATTGTCGGCACGACGATCATGCTCTCGACCTGGTGTTCGGCCACCAGGCGCAGACAATCCTCCGCATCGAACCGCTCCGGCAATACCACCGTTGCACGCAGCGCAGTACTGAGCTGCAGCCCAGCCAGCCCCCAGGTGTGGAAGAGCGGAGCCGGGATGAGCATCGCCGCATCCATCGCGAGCGGAATCCGCGACAGCAGTGCCGCGATGGTGCCGAAACCCTTCGGATGGGGGCGGCGCGCGCCCTTCGGAGTGCCGCTGGTTCCCGAGGTCAGCACGATCAGCCTGCCAGGCTGTGCCGGCATGCGAAATTCGAACTGCCCCATCGCGATCAGGTCGTCGATGGTGGATCGACCGGGTACCGGCGGTCGGCCGTCGGTATTGAAGCGGTGCAGATCGGTATGCAGATAGCGGACCAGTTGCTCCAGATCGCCGTCGACGAACAGTGCCGAAAGCCGGTGGCGCTGCACGATTTCCTCGATGCGCCGCCCGGACAGCCCCGCATTCAGCAGTGCCACATCGACCCCGAGTTTTCCGGCGGCGACCATGGTTTCGACCATGCCCGCATGGTTGCGCGAGAGCAGTCCCACCGCATCACCCGACGCGAGACCCAGGGTAGCCATGGCCCCGGCGAGCGCATTCGTGCGCTCGTGCATCTGGGCGAAGGTGCGGGTACCGGAGTCGTCGACGACGGCGATCCGGTCCGGTGAATACGCCGCCCCCGCCGCATACCCGCCCGCCATATTGAATCCCCACTTCGTCAGGGAGCGAGCCTGTTTGATGCTGGTCGCTGGATTGGTGGGTCGCGCGACGCCGGTGCTCATGATCTGCTTGGCCACACCCACCTGTCGCCGCAGCGGCGAATTCTCGGCATTGACCAGCACCGAGTTGTGCGCGCCGCGAATGACATCGACCGCGTGCTGTAACCCGCTGTTGACCCACGTCATCACCTCGGCATTGGACTGCTCCGGCAGCGATGGATGCATCCGGCCCGGCGCGAACAGGGTGATGACGATCTTGGTGCGCTCCTCGTCGCCGCGCAGGCGGACCGAGGCGAAACTGCCGGTACCGAGGCACTCCAATTCGAAGCTCTCGTACCAGCGGCACACCCGCAACCGCACCTGATGGGTGCGTATTCCGGATTCCGGCGTGCCGACCCGCAATTCCAGAATGCCGTTATCGGTACGGGATTCCACGCGTTCGCAACCGCCGATGCCGGCGAATAACCGTGGATAGGTCTGCGGTTCGAGCAGCAGATCCCAGAGTGCTTGCCGGGCGATCGTGAATTCCGCGCCCACATCGATGATGTCGGTAACCAACTCATGCACTTCTCGTCGGCCGGTTCGAACAACTCGGGTCGGCGGTAACCCCTATAGACGCAAGTATGCGAGGCCTCACCCGTGTTGCCCACCATTCACTGCGAAGTTGGGTTCGCGCCCAACCGGTGACCGACGCCTATGTGAATGGCCCCAATGATCATCAGAATACGCCCGCCGCGTCCGGCGCACCCCACCTGGGATGGATCACAACGCCTGCGTTAGCCAATGATGTTGTGCTCCAATAGGATTGTCGAAATGTTCAGGCATCCCTAAGCTGAGAACACATGGTGATCACCGGGCACCGTCGCCGACACCGTGTCTCGAATACTTCGCACGCGCGACACCGAGGCCGCAGTCGGTGCCGCTGGCGCAGCGGTGTTCGAGGGCAGGTCGCGCTCATCGGTTCGGGTAATCCGATCCTCCCCGGATCTGCGTGGGCGCGTCCTGCCGATGATCATGATTCGCCTACGTTCCGAAGGCGAAGATCGCGCTGGCCAGAGTCAGGCAGTACCAGTAGGTGTAGAGGAGGTAGGTGGTGTGGTCGGCACGGCGCTCGCGCCGCCGCAGCACGCGGTAGGCGATGACCAAGGACAGCAGCGCCGCGGCCACTCCGATCAGTGCCGCCGGGGTCGGTGCGTTCCGATAGATGAGGAAATGCATGGCAATCGGATAGATCGCGAATGCGGCCGCGAAGAACCGGCGGCAGGCCATCTCGCCGAAAACCACTGCCGCGGTGCGTCTTCCGACAGCCAGATCACCGTCGATATCGCGCAGATCTTGCAGGGATACCAGCACACTCAGTGGTATGGCGATCGCCGCGATCCAGGTCCAGGCCGCCGGGGTCAGGGGAGTCACGATCTGCCAGGCGGCCGCGAGTTGGGCGATCGTGCCCGCGACCATCGCCGCATTCTTCCCCCACAGGGCGCGTGCACCGCCGAAGTGATTGTGGAAGGCCCACGCCACAATCCAGAGCACCGTCCATTCCAGGACCCGCAGTGTCGCGCCCAGCACAAGGAAGGCGGCAGTGGCCCAGACCAGCCGCCACTTGGCACCCTGCGGGGTGACGAGTCCGACGACGAGCGGTCGGTGCGGCTTATTGCGGCGATCCTCCTCGATTCCGGTCAGCTGGTTGGAAAGATTGAAGGTGTAGATGTAAAGCCAGAAATAGACCAGACATTCGGCCAACACCAGCGGCAGTGACGCGATACCGGCCCGAGTGCTCATCCAAGCCGCGACGGCGAAAGTCGTCGCGGGCACAACGGTTGCCGTCAGGTCGCCTGCGCTGAACGACCAGCAGATGTGGAGCTCACGCAGTAGGCCGCTGGTCAGCGCGCCGGCCGTGCGGCACGCGGGCGCTTCGGCGGGTGCCGCCATGTCTACCTACCCGTGCTCCGACGCGGACGCATTGACGGCCACCGGATCTCGACGCCACACCCGCATACCGAGTTTCGTCGGTGCGGGCAGCTGCGCGAGCGATACCGATACCGATCGAGTCGACAGCGGAGCGACACGCCAGCGTGCCGCGATCGTCGCCAGTGCCAAACTGGCCTCGACCAGTCCGAATTGGTCACCGATGCAGCGTCGCGCACCAGCGCCGAAGGATATGAACAGCGTTCGGTCCGGCTCCGTACCGATCCACCGATCGGGCACGAATTCGCCTGCCCGCTCATAGATTTCATCGCGCCGATGAATGACGTGCGGACTGACCGCGACGGTCGTGCCCGCCGGAAGCGCGACGCCGTCGAGGGTGGTATCCGCCGCAACTACCCGGGTCAGCAACCATCCGGCCGGATACAATCGCAGCGTTTCGGTCACCACCCGATTGACGACCGGCAGATTCGCCAGGTCCTGGTAGCGGGCCGTTCTATCGCTCAGCACGGTATCGACCTCGTGCTGAACCTGCTGTCGTAGCTCCGGATTTCGTCCGAGCAGATACAACGCCCAAGTCAATGTGCTCGCGGTGGTTTCCGCGCCCGCGAACAGAAAGGTGAATACCTGGTCGATCAGTTCCTCGTCGCTCATCGCGACCTGCGCGCCGGTGGAGTCCGGATCGCGGGCGCGCATCAGCGAGGACAGCAGATCGCCATGGTCGCGATTGTCGGACCGCCGCTGTTCGATGAGTTCGGCGGCCACCGCCCGCAGCCGGTTCCGCGCCTGGTAGTAGCGCCGGTTCGCCGGTGTCGGCAGTCGATTGAGGACCGGTGGCAACACCATCCGTCGGAAGATGCTCCCGGCTATGGTCGTGAAATCATCGGCGACCTGCTGGACCGAGGTCTCCGGAAACGACGAGGAGAACATTGTCCGAACCGCCACCCGGACAGTGAGTTTCGACATTTCCGCGCCGAGTTGGATTTGCTGCCCGTCCTGCCAGGAACCGATCACGTCTTCGATCGAGTCGATCATGGCCGCGGAGTATCCGGGCATACGCCCCGGTTGGAACGCGGGTTGGCTCAGGCGGCGCTGTCGACGGTGCCTGCTGTGCGGGCAGGTACCGATGCCGTCGCCCGCGACCTCGCGAGAGCGGTCGTAGAGTGGTCCGCCGCGGTCGAAGGTGCGGTCGTCGAGCAGTACCACCCGGGCCAACTCGGGATCGCAGACCACCACCACCGGCAACGGACCCAATTGGACTCGGCTCAGGCGGCCGTGCGTGGGGAGTGCGGACAGAAATCCGATCGGGTCGGTGAGAAAACGTATGCCGTGACCGAGAAGCGGGACAGTATTCGGAGCTAGCGGGATCGACTCGATCGGGTTCTTCATGCGGACCTGCTCGTCATCATCGCGGCGAGTAGTCGAAGGTCCTCGGTAGCATTGTTGGCGGATACTTCCGTCAGACAGTCCAGCGCGGCAGCGAGCTGTCGCTGGGCTTCACGCCGCGCCCACTCGCGTGCTCCGGTGAGTTCGATCAGGCAGGCGATCCGGTGCAGCGTTTCGGCATCTCGTCCGACATCTCGATACAACTCGCGTAGCGCATCCGCGGTGGGCCCGGGGGAATCCAGGGCGCGCGCGATCGGTGGGGATTTCCTGCGGTTGGCGAGGTCCGGGTACAGCGGCTTACCGGTCATGCTCGGATTTCCCCAGATGCCGAGCATATCGTCGATCAACTGGAAGGCGATGCCGAGATGGTGTCCGAATTCGGCCAGTGCTCTGGCTTGTGCGGGGTCGGCGCCCCCGGCGATCGCACCCATCTCGCAGGCACAAGACAACAGTGCCGCGGTCTTCGATTCGATCATGGCGAGGGATTCGTCGACCGTCTCGCGCTGCTCGGACTCGATATCCGCGCACTGTTCATTGCACAGGGCGTCGAGGGCTTTCGACAGCAGCGTGATGCCGGGGCGGCCCACCATCTCGTTGATCGCCATGGCTAGTAGCGCATCTCCCGCGAGCTGGGCGCCGCGCTCCCCGAAGACCGACCAGGCCGAGCGGCGGTTGCGCCGCTGCTCGTCGCCGTCGATGAGATCGTCCTGCAGCAATGAAAAATCGTGCACAAGTTCGACCGCGACGGCCTCGGTGACACCCTGCGGTGGCTCCGCGGCTGCCACGGCTTTGGCGGAGGCGAGTACCAGTGCCGGACGGATCGACTTGCCGACCTGCTTGCTCGGGCGCCCCGTGGCGTCCAACCAACCAGCGTGGTAGCCGACGATCATTCGGATCGGTGGGGCAATGCGGTCCAGGGAGGAACGGTATGCGGGCTCAACCAGACGCCTGGCCTCATCGAGCACCGTGGCCGCGGTTCGCGACCCGGATTCGTACCTGGTAATGCCCACTACCCGTCCTTCGATGCCCGCCTCGCTCGTACTCAGTCGCACGTAGCATTGAGATGGTATCAACATTTGGATGGTATGCGCATCTGTAAACGAACAGAACGGTTGGTGGAGAACCGATGGGTCGTCAGAACAGAGCCGCATTGCAGCAACGCAATCGCGACCGGGTCCTAGCGGCTGCCAAGGCCGAATTCGCCGAACGTGGCTTTCGCGGCGCGACGGTGGATGACATCGCCGAGCGCGCGGAGCTCACCCGCGGCGCGGTGTACTCCAACTTCGCTGGTAAGCGGGCGTTGTACCTGGCCGTACTGGCCGCCGAAGCCGAGCGAGCGCCGGAACTGCTGGATGGTCGCCCGGCGCGGACCCCGGTGACGGCCATCGGCCGATTCGCCCGGACCTGGGTCGACCGACTCCCCGGTTCGGCAAACTATCCGGTGGGCGGCGTCTCCCAGCTGCGCTCACCGATGCTGGCGCACGACCTCATTCCCGAACTCGTCGTCGACGAATGTCTGCGTGGCTCGTTCGTGCAGCTGATCAAACTGGACGCCATCCTCCTCGGCTTGGCGCTGGCGGGACTGGACGGCGGCGGTGGGTCCGTACTGCCCGGCCGTTGGCTCGGCATCGCCGAATCGGTGATCACGCTGCTCTACGGTGCGACCCAATTATCTTTCGTCGCACCGGAATTCGTGGACCGAGCGAAGGTGATCGCCGCATGCGAGCAGATGGTGCACCATCGGATCGACGACACCACGCGGGCTACGGCGAACACCGTCACGGTGGCCAGCGTTGACGAACCATGGACGCCGCCACCATGCCGCGACCTCGTCCATACGGTCGCCGCCGACCTTTCGGGCGCAAACGTCGTTGCCGTACTCGGGATGAACAAGCTCGGAGCCATCGCGGATATCCTGCGTGATCAGCCCAGTGGAGGTCGCACCACGATCGCGATGGCCACCGCCGAGGGGACGGAGGTGGCACAGCTGGCTCGCCTCGCGGTCAGCGATATCAGCCGGTCCCTGCGCACCGCGTTTCCGTGCCCCGCAGTTCCCGGCATGCAGGTGGTGCTCGACGAATCCGGCAAGCTTGCACGGGCATGCGGGGTCGATATCGTCGACGACGACACCGAGAGTGCGGTCTTCATCGACGGCGAACGGGTAGTGGCGCGGGTGACGGGCACGGGTGCCTGTCAGGCGTTGGCTAAAACGCTCGGCACCCTGGAAGACTCACGTTCGGTCCGCAGCCGATGAACTCGCGTAAGCGATAGCGACGGCTTCGCCTGCGCCCCGACCCTCCGCCCGCGTCGTGATGCGGCCGTTCTCGATGATGACCGCGAACTCGGAATTGTCGTCGAACCGGTCGAATCCGCATGCGGCAGCGAGCGTTCCGGCATCATCGACGACCACCTGTAGCCGAGGTAGCGCCGACGCCGGGAACGCATGACGCAACGACCGGCAGATATCCGCGATCGCCAGCCGCGCCAGCGGGGCGAGTTCCGCGGGACGGTCGCTCACCAGCGCCAGCGTGATATCGGTGTCCTCGGGCCAGATCGACAGCGCCGCTTCGATTGTGGCGATCCGGTGCATGCCGACGACGGCGATCAGGCCGTTGCCGTCGAGCCTGGCCGCGTCCGCGCGCACGCGATCGATGCAGCTCGGTGGCTCCCAAGCCTCGTCCGTCCGCGTGACGTGCGCGTCGGCGGTGGACGGCGGACTCGGCGTCTTCACGCCGCCGAGTAGCGCGACCTGTTCGCACAGTGCGATGGCCCGTGCCGGATCGGTGAATTCGGGCGCGACGTAGGACAGCTGGGTCGTCCCGTACAGGATCGTCAGCACGGATTCGGCACTGGCGATGAAACTTTCCAGCGGCGCCGACGTCGGTTGGCTGATTGCCCGCAGCGATACCGCGAGCAGCAGCGCGTCGAGTGCGAGCAGCTGTGCGAACGGTCGCCGGATCTGTTCGCTCATCAGCACTTGCGGTACGAAATCGACGCTGAGCGCGGGGGAGGTGAACTGTTCGTCCTCGCCGTACTCGTATCGGCTCGACTGCGGTAGTTGCTCGAGCCAGGTACTCGCGAACGCGCCGAGCGCGGCGGCCGGGGTGTCGGCCTTCGCGCCGCCGGCGGGCGCGGGAGCCTGTTCGGCTTCGTGTGCGAGCACCGCGAGATATAGCGCCCGCTTGCCCGGAAAATTGGAATAGACCGCCCCGCGTGTCATATCCGCGCGCTCGGCGATGCCGTCGACCGTCGCGCCGCGGAATCCGCGCTGCGCGAACTCGGACTTGGCCGCGGCCAACACCTTTCTGCGGGTGGCGTCCTGCTGCTGTGCCCTCGTCAGACGAACCATCGGTCCCTTCGCTGTTCCCTTGCTTCCTGCGGCACCGCGCAGCGTACCGGTTCGATACTCGCGCGCGGCGCTACGAATGGCCGAGATGTAGCTGGTGGCGCGGCAACCGTGCCCTGTTCGGCGTTGTCATGCACATTCGGATGCGTCTATCATCCAAATGGTAACAACATCTCGACTGCCGATGTCCTCGCGCGTCAGTTGCCGCCGTCTGACCGCGGAGGGGATGGTCAGACGGCACCGGGCATAGGGTGGATTCCGGTTCGCACTGTGAACTGTCCAGAACCGCGTTGTGCCAGCGCTTATCGCACCGACCGGTCCGTATCGTCGCCGCGGGATCCACTGTGGGCGCGAGGTGGCATGAGATGACGGTACGCGCGAGAGTCTGGAACTGTTGCCGGGCAAACTCGCGATAGCCGAGAAGTCGGCAGCTGCGGCAGGGGTTTTGTGCCGGATACCAGGTGGTTCGGCGACCGCTGACGAGATTGCCCAAATTTCGGCTGAGCGGTTCGGCCGCAGCGTTATTCCGGCTTACGTTCGGCCCGAACAGTGCCGTTTGCTGATCGGAGGTGCCGGGTGGAGCTCTGGTGTGGTCTGCGTTCGGCCGCGCTGTGCACGGCGGCTGTCCTCGCCTGTTCCAGCGGTATCGCGCTCGCCGACTCCGCACCGGACCCGGACACGCCGGCCCCGGTCCGGGCATTGGCGGCGGCACGACCGGCACCCAATGGGGCACGACTGCTCACCGCGGCGCAAGGGTCGGGACGGGTGCTCGATCTGACCGTATATTCCGAGGCGATGGGTCGTACCTTGCCTGTCGAAGTCCTTCCTGCGGTGGATGATTCGCAACCGGCACCCATCTTGTATCTGCTCAATGGTGTCGACGGACGCACCGATACCGGGATCTGGAGTGACGGCAACAATTGGCTCACCAAAACCGATGCCGAGCGATTCTTCGCCGATAAGCAGGTCACCGTGGTGGTGTTCTCCGCGACCATCGTGGTCGCGGCGGCGGGCGGCATTCTGCTGTTCCCGCACGGGTTTCTGAGGTCGTTCGCCTACGGTGCGATCGTCACCATCGCACTGGCAGCGCTGACGGCGGTCACATTATTGCCCGCGCTGCTCGCCGTGCTCGGCCGCCGCGTGGACCTGCTCGGATTCGACTGGTTCCGCAAGACCGGATCCGCCGACGACGTACCGGACAACTTCTGGGGCCGCGTTGCCGCAGTTGTGATGAAAAGACCACTGGTCGTTGCGATCCCGGTGTGTGCCGGACTCCTGCTGCTCATCGCGCCGGTGCAGCATCTAGCGTTCGGTGGCATCACCGAGCGTTTTCTACCACCCGATCACCCGACTCGATTGGCGCAGCAGCATTTCGACGAGACCTTCCCGCTGCGCCGGATCGATCCGATCTACCTGGTCATGACCACCTACCACAGCCCGGATATCGAGACGGTGGTAATGCGCGCCGAGCAGGCCCCCGGCTTGGCCGCACCGTTCCCGAAACCCACACAGCGCCCGGCGCAACCGTTCGTCTACACCACCGAGACCGTGCTCGCCAGCTCCACGGATGCCGACGCGACCATCGACTATCTGCGGTCGATGGATCTGCCCAAGGGAACAACGATGATGGTCGGCGGCGAACCGGCAGCGCAACGCGACAGTATCGACGCGCTGCTCGACCGGCTACCGCTGATGCTCGCGGTGGTCTTCATCGCCACCTCCGCACTGCTGTTGCTGACCTTCGGCTCAATCGTGTTGCCGCTCGAGGCAGCTGTGCTGAATCTGCTCGGCCTCGGGGCCAGCATCGGCGTGCTGACCTGGATCTTCGTCGAGGGGCACGGGACCGGGCTGCTGGGGTTCACGCCGCAGCCGATCATGCCGCTGGTGCTGATGCTGATCGTGTCGGTGATCTACGGCCTGTCGACCGATTATGAGGTCTTTCTACTCGCTCGCATCGTCGAGGCGCGCAAGGCGGGTGCGTCCACGACGGAGGCGGTCCGCACCGGTGTCGCGCGTATTGGGCGGATCATCTCCGCCGCCGCGCTGATCTTGATAGTGGTGACGGGTGTGTTCGCGTTGTCGGATCTGGTGATGATGCAGTACATCGCTCTCGGCATGGTCACCGCGCTGTTCATCGATGCCACCGTGCTGCGCATGCTGCTTGTCCCCGCGACCATGAAGCTGCTCGGTGACGCTTGCTGGTGGGCACCCGCCTGGCCGCGGCGCATTCAGCGGAATGCGGTCGTCCGCGAACCGGTTACCGACAGCGCAGCCGCGATGCCGACGGCGAGTCGATCGGAATCGGATCCGACGTCGGTCTGACGCGTGTTAGCTCGCCAGATCAGCGACATGCCGCTTGCGGCCGGCTTCGGCGGCCCGCACCGCGGCGGCGATCGCGACCACCGGCGGAACCCAGCGGGCCTCACGCGGGGAAATCCCCCAGCATGCCGAACCGGCCGACAGACGGGTCGGCGGGAGCGGGATGCTCGCACCGTCGGTGTGCACGATCGCGCCGAGGCCGCGCAGTTCGCCGATCGCCGTGGCCGCCTTGGCCGCACCGACCACCAGATGAATCTCGCGGCGCTGCGGACCCGGGATTTCGATCACCGGACCGGACAGGTTATTGGCCCGAAGGTACCGGCGCACGGTGGCGGCCCGTGCACCGGTGAGTTCGATGGCCGAGATCTGCTCGTCGGTGATCAGGCAGACACCATTGGTCGTTTCCGCGACCGTCCAACCACGTCGGCGGCAGTCCTGCACCGTATCCGATGTGGCCTCGGTGACGGAACTGGGAAACGTCGTCGGCACTATCTTCTCCGTTCTCGGCTCAAATCTGCGACCATCAGCGTCACATCCGTACCTGGGCATCAAATCTGTCCGGGCTTAGAGTTTCCCAACAGATTTCTTACGGCCCTGATTCTGCGGCGTTCCCAATGCCGGTGACATCACCTCGAGGTCGCGTAGGCTGTCCTCCTTTGGTCGGACCCGCACACCGAGTCAGTGGTGCGGGGGATCAGCTCTCGGCTGTGTGGGCGAACAGTCGTCGCTCGACCGTTGCGCGCCTTGTCGGTTCGCGCCGGTGCGGGACTGGACGCGGCGGGGGAGGCGGTCACCGCAACTGCGGCGGTGCGCGGTCCAACGGTCGGCGTCGTCTCGGTGTGCTGCACCGTGTTCGTGTCCCGGCGAGCTCAGAACTAGCCGAGTCGTCGTGCGACCTCGCCGAGCCCGGTGGCGATGGCCTCTTGTTGCTCGGGGGTCAGCGCATCGATGAGGACGCGTCGGACCGTTTCGACATGGCCCGGGGCGATCTGTTCGAGGCGATCGCGTCCGGCCGCGGTGAGGTTGGCGATGACGCCGCGGACATCGGTGGGGCAGGCTTCGCGGCGTACCAGACCTGCCTTCTCCATTTGGGTGACCTGGTAGTTCAGACCGCTTTTCGAGGTATACAGGGCATCGGCCAGTTCGGTCATGCGCAGTTGACCCTCCGGTGCCGCGGCGAGGCGGACCAAAACCTCGTACTGGGTGTGCGAGAGTCCCTCCTGTTTGAGGTGCTGTTCGACCTGACGGCCGACGAGCGCACCCGCCGCCAGGAAACCCTGCCAAGTGCGCATTTCCCGCTCGTTCAGCCATTTCGCGTCAGCCACGGCAGCCATCCTACCGATGTTGTTCAAATTTGAACAACGCGCTATAGTTTCCATCGGGTTCAAATTTGAACTAGTTGGATGGAGGACAGCGATGGCCGGACCGATGCCGGTGCTCTACCTCTCACACGGCGCACCGCCGCTGGCCGATCACCCGCGGTGGCCCGGTGAGCTGGCCGCGTGGTCGCGCGAATTGCCGCGTCCCACCGCGATTTTGATGATTTCCGCGCATTGGGAGGCCGCGCCGATCGCACTCGGCGCCACCACGACGGTGCCACTGGTCTATGACTTCGGCGGTTTCCCGCAGCGCTACTACCACGTGCAATATGCCGCACCTGGCGCGCCGGAACTGGCGGACAAGGTGCGCAAATTGCTCGGCGGCGGTGTCGTCGATGTGCCGGATCGCGGGCTGGACCACGGGGCCTATGTGCCGCTGAAGGAGATGTATCCCGACGCCGAAGTCCCGGTATTGCAGCTGTCGATGCCGACGCTGGACCCGCAGCGGCTGATGGAAGTGGGCCGTCGGCTCGCGCCGCTGCGCGCCGAGGGCGTGCTGATCGTCGGCAGCGGCTTCTTCACCCACAACCTGCGTGCCATCACCACCGATGACGAGCACGTCTACAACTTCACCGCTGAATTCGACGATTGGGGCCGCGAAACCCTCGCCGCGCACGATCTCGACGCCCTGCTCGACTTCGAAAACAAGGCCCCCGCCGCACATCTCGCGCATCCGCGCACCGACCATTTCGCACCGCTGTTCGTCGCCCTCGGTGCGGGCGCGGACGATTTTACCAACCAACGCACCGTCATCGACGGCTTCTGGCTGGGCATGGCCCGGCGCTCCATCCAGCTCGGCTGATCCACCTCACTACGAAAGGCATCCGATGACCGCGACTATCACCGCGCCCGCCGCGCACACCGAAACCGTAACGCCCACACACACTTACGACTTCGGTCTACTTGTCCTGCGACTGGCCGTCGGACTCACCATGGCCGCGCACGGCGCGCAGAAACTGTTCGGCTGGTTCAATGGCGGTGGCCTAGACGGCACCGGCGCGTTCTTCACGATGAGCGGCTACCCGTCAGGCAAGGCGATGGCCGTGGTCGCGGGCCTCAGCGAAACCCTCGGCGGACTCGCCCTCGCCATCGGCCTGCTCACCCCGCTGGCGGCGGCGGCACTGGTGGGAACCCTGCTCAATGCGATCGCCGTCAAATGGGGTGGTGGCTTCTTCGCCCCGAAGGGCATCGAGTACGAACTGGCCCTCACCCTCGCCGCCGCATCGCTCGCCCTCACCGGTCCGGGCCGATACGCCGTCGACCGCGTGATCCCGGCGCTGCGCAACCACCGCCTCGTCTTCGGCATCGCCGCGATCGTGCTGGCCCTGGTCGTCGCGGGCGCGGTCCTGATCGTCCGCAACTGACACGATCAATCAGGTAGACCCGCCCGGCAGCCTGCCGGGCGGCCGTCACCTGATCGGCGTCGGGCCTGATGTCACAGTCGCGTGAATGTTCGTGCGCGACTGTGACATCCAGCGCTACCCGACGCGCGCCGCCTCGCGGGCGAGGATGCGGGCGCGTTGTTCTTCGAACTTGATGACATCGCGCGTGAGTTTCTCGAGGTACTCGCCGAGTTCTTCGCGGCTGCGTTCGCCGCGTGCGGTGAAGTCCGTGCGGTTGAAGACTTTCCAGATTCGCAGGACCGGCAATACGACCTCGTCGAGGTGCTGACGCAGGTCGTAGATCCCGTGCTTGACCATCAACACGCCATTGCGACGCCAGTTCGGCATTCCGGTACCGGGCATGGAGAACGTTTTTACGATCTTGGTCACCGACTCGATCGTCTGGTCTGGTGCGATGTCGAACGCGGCGTCGGTGACGTTGCGATAGAACATCATGTGCAGATTCTCGTCGGCTGCGATGCGTTGCAGCATCCGATCGGCGATCGGGTCGGCGCAGACGCGTGCGGTGGTGCGGTGGCTGATCCGGGTAGCCAACTCCTGGAATGTCACGTACGCGACCTGATCGAGCACACCGGCGAAGTGCTCCGGCGCGTGCACACCGCGCGTCAAATGCACCATCCGGTCGTTCTCCAGGGCGACGGGATCGATAGCGCGGGTGCATACCAGGTAGTCGCGCATGGCGATCGCGTGGCGGTTTTCCTCGGCGGTCCAGCGGCCGATCCAGGTGCCCCACGCACCGCCGTTGGTGAAATTATCGGAGATCACGCGGTGGTAGGAAGGCAAGTTGTCTTCGGTGAGAAGATTGGTGATCATCGCGACTTTGGCGACTTCCGAGAGCCGTGACTGGTCGGGATCCCAATCCTGCCCGCCCATTGCTGCGAAGTTGCGGCCCTCGTCCCAGGGCACATAATCGTGTGGATACCAATCCTTGACCGTGGCCAAATGCCGGTCGATGTTGGCGCCGACAACCGGCTCCAGCTCCGTCAGTAGTTCGAGTTGCGTCAAGTCCTTTGCCATGCAGCGCCTTTCGATTCGGTGGAACCATCCACGGAACGCAGAGCTGTTCACGCATAACTGACTACGCGGCCAAGCCGCCCTCACACCCTAAACGAGCGCCCTCGGTCCAGCGCGCACCAGACCCACTTCCCCATCGAGTGGCCGACCATAACGAGGAGCGTGGTCGCGCGGAAAACTGGCGATTGCTCCAAAGTAGCGACCGTGTCCAAATCGGCTTGCCCCGCGCCTGTTTTGTCTCGCCGCGCCCGAAATCGCGGGGATATGTGCGCGGCGTGCGAATCGGTGCCTGTGAACGTCCCGAGGCATCCGTGCCCATCCCGACCGCTATCGCTCGGCCGGGCACCCCGTATTCGAAGCGGGCACCCTCTACACGGATACACGGAGTGCCCGGCTCGAAGACGGATGGCCCGGTGGGCGACCGGTCCGGCAAGGTCTGAGCGGATCGGGGCGGACGGAACGGCCGTGCTCAGCTGGCGGCGGACTTGTGGGTGCGGATTTCGACTATCGGCAGGACCAGGGCGGCTGGGGCGTCGGCGGGGACGACGGGGTTATTCGGGGCGATCGGCTGGATCCGTTGGTAGGCAACTCCCGGCGCGGGACGCAGGTCCTGTTCGCCCTTGTTGGGCCAATAGGCGGCGCAGCGTTCGGCTTGGGCGGTGATGGTGAGCGACGGATTCACGCCGAGGTTCGCCGAGACGGCGGCGCCGTCGACGACGCTGAGGGTCGGGTAGCCGAAAACTCGGTGGTAGGCGTCGATTACGCCGGTGTCGCGGTCCGCGCCGATGGGTGCGCCGCCGAGGAAGTGGGCGGTGAGCGGAATATTGAAGACTTCGCCCCAGCTGCCGCCCGCGACGCCGCCGATTTCCTCGGCAACCCTGCGGGTCACCTCGTTGCCCGCCGGAATCCAGGTCGGATTGGGTTCGCCGTGGCCCTGTTTGCTGGTGAGCTTTCGGCCGAACAGGCTGCGCTTGGTGTAGGTGGTAATCGAATTGTCGAGGTGCTGCATCACCAGCGAGATGATGGTGCGCTCGCTCCAGTTCTTCACGCTCAGAAAACTGATGAGCGTCAACGGGTTTCGCACCACCTGGCCGAGGAAGCGCAGCCAGCGCGGCACGCGGCCGCCGCCGTCGACCATCAGGGTCTGCAGCAGTCCCATCACATTCGAACCCTTGCCATAGCGGACGGGCTCGATATGGGTGTCGTGGGTGGGATGGATCGATGAGGTGATCGCGACGCCGCGGGTGAAGTCGACGTCCGGATTCACCCTGCGGGTCGCCGCGCCCACAATGGATTCGGAGTTGGTGCGCGTGAGTTGGCCGAGCCGGTCGGACAATTCGGGGAGCACACCCCGATCGCGCATGGCGTGCAACAACTTCTGGGTGCCGAGCGTGCCCGCGGCCAGCACGACCTGGCCTGCGGTGTAGGTCTGCGAACGCTTGCGCAACCACGCCCCGGTACGTTCGGTCGAGACATCCCAGGTGCCGTCGGGCAGTGGTCGGATCGCGTTGACCGTCGTCATCGGAATCACCTGCGCGCCAGCCTTTTCCGCGAGGTACAGGTAATTCTTCACCAGGGTGTTCTTCGCGCCGTGACGGCAGCCGGTCATGCATTCACCGCATTCGAGGCAGCCGGTGCGGTCCGGGCCGACGCCACCGAAGTACGGGTCCGCCACGGATCTTCCCGGCTCGCCGAAGAAGACGCCGACCGGGGTCTGCACGAAGGTTTCGCCGCAGCCCATATCGTCGGCGACCTTCTTGAACACCTCATCCGCCGGTGTTATGTGCGGGTTCTGCACGACGCCGAGCATCTTCTTCGCGCGCTCGTAGTACGGGGTGAGCTCGGCGCGCCAGTCGGTGATATCGCGCCACTGCTGATCCTGGAAGAACGGCTCCGGCGGCACATAGAGCGTGTTGGCGTAGTTGAGTGAACCGCCGCCGACACCCGCACCGCCGAGGATCAGCACATTGCGCAGCGGGTGGATGCGCTGGATGCCGTAGCAGCCGAGCTTCGGCGCCCACAGGAATTTACGCAGGTCCCAGCTGGTTTCGGGCAGCTCGTCATCGGCGTAGCGTCGACCGGCCTCGAGCACACCGACCCGGTAGCCCTTCTCGATCAGCCGCAGCGCGGTGACGCTGCCGCCGAATCCCGAACCGACCACGAGTACGTCGAAATCCGTTTCTCGCTGGTCCATGTGGTGCTCCTCGATCTGCGTCGCCAGTGACACCGGTAACACTACTACCGAGTAGCAAAGGCTCAGAGCTGGGTCTGCCACCAGGCGACGGTGGCCGCGATGGCCTCGTCGATTGGCGTCGGATGCAGGCCGAGGCGCTGCTCGCTGGCGGATGAATCCAGTACGAACGGCCGCGTGACCTGGTAACTCATCTCGGCGAGCTCGCGCATCGTCTCATTGGTGAAGCCCATCATGCGCAGCAGGGCGGCCGGTGCCGCGAAGACCTTGGGGGCTGCGACACCCGCGGCGGCGGCGACCGCGTCGAAGAGTTGCTGCTGGGTGATCGGCGGCGCGGTCGGGGCGTGCAGGAAGGAATTCCAGACCGATTCGTCGGCGGCCGCGCGGATCATGGCGGCGGCGAGGTCGGGCATATAGGTGTAGGAGTGCGGGAGGTTGAGCTTGCCCAATGCCTGCACCCGCTTGCCGGTGAGGATCGGGACGAAGACCTGCTCCCCGGCCAGGGACGCCCGCACATACGGGCCGAGGAAGTCCGCGGCGGCGACGCTCACTGTCGCGGCGGCGTGTGCTTCGCGAGCGCGCACCAGTTGCGTGCGGACACTGGGTTTACCGAAATCGGCATTGCGGGGCAGGTTTTCGGTGATCGGACCGTCGACCTTGCCGTAGGAATAGATGTTTTCCGCGAAAACCACTACAGTTCCGGCCTTTTCGGCCTCATCGAGCACGGTGCGCTCGGCCGGCGGCAGCTCCGCGCGCCAGACCTTCGCGGTGTATTCCGAGCCTCCGAGGCAGTGGTAGACGGCCGTCGCGCCGTCGAACTCGCCCGAAAGCTGTTCGGGTAGTGTGGCATTGACCTTGCGTCGCTCCACGAGTGGATGATCGGGACCGCTCCCGGACCGAGTGAGCACGCGGACCTGTTTGCCCGCCGCGGCCAATTGCTCGGCGATGGTGGTTCCGGTGGGCCCGGCTCCGGTGACGATGTGCAGCTCCGACATTGTGAGTCCTTGTCTACTTTGGCGAGCGGTGCTCTCTGTTGTGTACAAGCATGCAACTAGATCGAACCAAAGTCAAGAGCAGTGCTCGCATTAGTTGACATCGCTCTCTAAAGCGCGCATGGTGATCGGTATGGCGACGACACCACGTGCCCGGGCGAGGGCCCAGACCATGAACGATATCGTCCGGATCGGCCGCGAACACCTGGCCACCGATGGCGCGGCCGCCCTCTCACTGCGCGCGGTCGCCCGCGATCTCGGTGTGGTGTCGTCCGCGGTGTATCGATACGTGCGCAGCCGTGATGAACTGCTCACCTTGTTGGTGATCGACGGCTACAACGCGCTCGGCGACGCGGTCGATGCGGCGCTGGCCGATGCCCCCGACGATCCGATCGAGGGCCTGCGCATCGTCGGCCGTACCGTCCGCGGTTGGGCGCTGGCCGAGCCCGCCCGCTACGGACTCTTATTCGGCACACCGGTGCCGGGTTACGACGCCCCCGCTGAGCAGACCGCCGTTCCCGGCACGCGGGTGATCGCGACCATGCAAACCCTCTACGCCCGCGCCTATCGCGATGATCTGCTTATCCCACCAGCCAAGGAGCGCCCGCTATCTGCCGCCCTCGCTGCCGATTTCGCCGATATCAGGACCGTGTTCGACCACGACATACCGGACTGGCTCGTCGCGCGCGGCATCACCATGTGGGTGGGCCTGTTCGGCGCGGTAACCTTCGACGTCTTCGATCAGTACGGCACAGACACCTTTACCGACCGTGCCGAGTTGTTCGAACTCCAACTCGATGGTCTCCTCGAACAACTCGGCTATCGCGGTTAATGCAGCAGGCGGGGCGGGGGCGCGCCGTGCGGGAGTCGGGGGCCGATGGCGACCAGACTGCCCGCGGTGCGCCCCTTGCCCCAGCCGATCTTCTCGCGGTAACGGCCGATCTGATCCCGCGCGACCGGGCTGCCGGGAGGTAGGGGGGTCGATTCGGGGTCGACGTAGAGGGCGTCGGTGGGGCAGTACGCCTCGCACATGAAGCACGTCTGGCAGTCGGATTGCCGCGCGATGACCGGGATTCCGGATTCGGTGCGGTCGAATACGTTGGTCGGGCAGGCATCCACACATTTATCGCAGCCGATGCAGGCGTCGGCGAGTACGACTTCGATCATGACGCGACCTCGGCGGTCTTGGTCCACACGGCGTCGAGGCCACCGGAGAGAATGTGGTGGCGCTGCGCCGGATCCTGTTCCGGATGGTCGGCGCGCTTGCTCATGCCGCGAGTCTCGGTGCGTGCCAGGGTCGATTCGTACATGAGCCGACCGACCGCGGTAATGGCGGCGGCCTGCCTGGCCCGGACGCGATCGTCACCGGTGCGGCCACCGAGCTCCTTACCGGCGCGCTCCCAGAGGGTGTCGAGCGAGTCGAGTGCAGGCCGCAGTCGCTCGCCGTGGCGCAGGTAGTTCTTCTGGAACGGAATCAGCTCGGCCTGCGCGGCCTCGACAACCTCGGCGGTATCGAGCGTGGGGGAGTCGCTGGGCCGCAAGCCGGTTCGTCCCGCACCGCGCAGAGCGGCAGCATCAGGCCGAGACGAGCCGAGCGCGAACCGTGCCGCACCCGCGCCGGCCCAACTCCCCGACGACATCGCCCATGCCGAATTGTGGCTGCCGCCACCGGTGAAACCACCGCAGATGCGTTCCCTGGTCGCCGCATCGCCCGCCGCGAACAGACCGGGCACCGTGGTCGCGCAGTCGTCATCCACGACATCGATACCGCCGGTGCCGCGCACCGTGCCCTCGGCGAGCAGATCGACCTCGAAACGGTCGGTGAACGGGTTGATACCGCGCCGATCGAACTGCAGGAAGAAATTGGGCTGGCCGAGCCGCATCTGCGTCTGCACCGTCTCATCGGCGCGGTCGAGTTGGGCGAATACCTTCTCCGACAACAGGGTTCGTGCGATCACCGATCGCCCCTTCGTGGAGCCCGCCCCCTCGAGCACCTGTCCGTCCTCGTGGAAGAACGTCGCGTAGCCGTAGTAGGCGGTCTTGGTGATGGTCGAACCTTTCGGCACGATCGCGTAGGCGTTGGAGAATTCCATGCCGGAGAAGCGCGCTCCCACCTCGGCGGCCATCAGTGCGCCGTCACCGGTGTCGACGTTGGTGCCCAACGCACGCGACAGGAATGCGCACCCGCCACTGGCCAGCACCACCGCGCCCGCCGAGATACGGTAGTCGCGATCGAGCTGACGCTGGAATCCGGCCGCACCGCGAACCGTGCCCGCATCGTCGACGAGCAATTCGAGAGCCGGTGAATGGTCGAGGATCCGGACGCCGAGCCGCTTGACCCACGCGCGCATCCGGCGCATGTACTCCGGCCCCTGTACCCCCGTGCGCAGCTGCTCGCCGGTCGCCGGGTCGGTCGGGAACGGGTACTTGCCTTCGACGGCAAGCCGATTCATGTTGGTGTAGGTCTGATCGAGGACCCGATCCATCCAATAGTGATCGGCGAGATGGCCGCCGAGCGCCTCCCGGCTGGCCTTGGCATTGGCACGGGCGGTCGCCTCCGGGGCGACGTACCAGACGCCGGTGCCGGAAGGTGCTGTCGCGCCGCTGGTTCCGCAGTAGCCCTTGTCTACCAGGATCACCTCGGCGCCGGCTTCCCGGGCGTGGATGGCCGCCCATGCGGCGGCCGGACCGCCGCCGATCACCAATACATCGGTGCTGGTCTGCCAGAGGTCACTCATGCGTCTGCTCCTGATACGTCGGGATTGCGAAATCGGCAATCGTCGGCGGAATGCGGGGTCAGCGCGGGAATTCAATTCTGTGAGCGGTCTACGGATCGCGAAACCCTTCGAATCAGCACGATTTTGACGCTGCGGTCATTCCCGCGCGAGGAATCGGCGCAGTGGGCGCAGAACCATTGCCGCGCTCGGATCATCCGGCGATAGTTCTGGCCACATCCCGATCGGTAGAAATATCAGGAGGAACAATGACTGCCGCCGATCAACCCCGTTCGGGTGCCCAAGCGGTCGACCGTGCGATTCACGTACTGAACTGCTTCGAGGGCGACGATCCCGAGCTGTCGGTGAGCGAATTGGCGCATCGGGCCGGACTACCGGTCAGTACGACATATCGGCTGGCTCAGGCCTTGGTGCGGGGCCGGTTGCTGGAGCAGGATCCGGCGACCGATCGCTATCGCATCGGACACGGGCTCGCCTCGCTGGCCCGGCCCGCGCTGTCGCGATTGGGCATCGACGCGGCCGCGCCGCACCTCTACGCGCTGGCCGCAGGCATCAAGATCACCGTCAGCCTCAGCATCGCCGACGACCGCGACGCGGTAACCGTCTTCCAGGCGCGGCCGCCGGTGTACTTCTGCCCCAACCAGTTGCCGCAGGCCCGTCAGCCGCTGCGTTCCAGCGCCGTCGGCCAGGCTCTGCTGGCCTTCGCACCTGTTGTCGACGGACTCGACCGACGACCCGCACCGCTGGCGACGACTGACCTGGATCGCGTGCGGCGCAGCGGTTTCGCCGTAGCGATCATCGAGCGCGAAGATCCGGTCCGCTCGGTCGCGGTGCCCGTCCTCGGTCCGGATAAGCAGGTGTGGGGTGCGCTCGGCGTCCAGGCCCGCTCGGCGCGACTGAACGAGGAGCTGGTGCGCGGCATCGTGCCTGCTATGCGGCAGATCGCGGGCCGGATCGGGCCACTGTTCCAGTCCACCGCTGCCATTACCGATGCTCCGGTGCAGTTGTACTCACGGTGATTTTCACAATGTGAAATCGGCATTGTCCCCCCATGACAGTCGACCCCACCATGGACACAAAGCCGCGGGGTCGCCGCTTCTATCCGAATCCACGAAGGTCGTTGACATGATCGAATCCATTGCGCTGATCCGCCGTCGCACGGTGGATTTCATGCGCCTGCCTCATGGAGTCTGTCGCGCCTGAGTTCGCGGTCGCCGAAATAGGGCGCGCCGCATTGGTCGAATCAGGTAATCCTCCGCGCTTACCTGCCGTTGTGGCGTGCCTATTGCGCTGCGGCAGTGCGCATTCCGTGAAAGAACTGCCATGACGCTGTCCCAGAAAACCAGACCACGGTTCGTCCGTGCAATCGCCGCCGTGCTCACCATTCCCACCGCGGTGGCGGTGCTCGCTGGTTGCGGAAAATCCGAGCCGGGCACCAATGCCGACGGCAAGGCCGTACTGCGCTACCAGGGATCGACCGGCCAGGTCTCGGCCTACGAACTGGCCGATGATCTCGGCTACTTCAGCAAGATCGCGCTGCACTGGGAGGGTGACACCACCAGCGGGCCGGCGAATATCCAGGCTGCCGCGACCCGTCAGATCGAGTTCGGCAGCGCCTTCAACGGCGCGGTCGTCAAATTGGCCGCGGGTGGCGCGCCCGTGACCTCGGTGCTCAGCTCGTACGGCGCGGACGAACAGTCGTTCACCGGTTACTTCGTCCGTGACGATTCGGGCATCAAATCGCCCCGGGATCTGATCGGCAAGAAGGTGGGCATCAATACCCTTGGCGCACACCATGAATTCATCACCCGCGAATGGCTGCACCAGCAGGGGCTGACCGACCAGGAGATCAAGCAGGTCGAACTGATCGTGGTGCCGCCGGCCAATACCGAGGACGCCCTGCGCAAGGGCCAGATCGATGTCGGCGCACTGGGCAGCGTCTTCCGGGAGAGCGCGGTCGGGCGCGGCGGTATCCACGCGCTTTACACCGATAAGGACCTGTTCGGTCAATTCGACTACGGCACTTATGTTTTCCGCAAGGACTACATCGCCCAGAACCCGGAGGCCGTCAAGGACTTCGTCCAGGGGACCGCACGGGCGACGCGCTGGCTGCAGGTGACCCCGCGTGACGAGGTGGTCGCGCGCTTCGCCTCGATCATCAACAAGCGTGGACGCAATGAGAACACCGATCTGCTGAAATTCTGGCGCAGCCCAGGCCTGCCGGTACCCGGTGCGGTGATCGCGGAGAAGGAACTGCAGATCTGGATCGATTGGCTGGTCCGCAACGGCGATGTGCCCGCCGGAAAGCTGACGGCGAAAGATCTCTACACCAACAAGGACAACCCGTACGCCAACGGAACCTACGGCGCGACCACCGGACCGACCGGAGAGGCGGTCGCGGCGAAATGAGCCAGGTGAAACTCGCGCTCACCGGAGTGCGCAAACAGTTCCCGGTCCGTGGATCGAACGAGGAGTTCACCGCGATCGAGGATATTTCGCTGGAACTGCGCGATGGCGAGTTCCTGGTGCTCGTGGGCCCGAGCGGTTCCGGAAAGTCGACGCTGCTGGATCTGCTCGGCGGACTCAGCAAGCCAAGTGCCGGGCGAATCCTGTTGGACGGCAAGCCGATCAGTGGGCCCGGGCTGGACCGTGGCATCGTCTTCCAGCAGTACGCGCTACTGCCGTGGCGTACTGCCCGGGCCAATATCGAATTCGGTTTAGAAGCGAAGGGGGTCCGGCGTCGGGCGCGCCGGAAGATCGCCGACGAGTACCTGGAACTGGTGGGTCTGGCCGGATTCGGCGACCGCTATCCGCATGAGCTGTCCGGCGGCATGAAACAGCGTGTCGCCATCGCCCGCAGCCTCGCCTTCGATCCGGAGGTGCTGCTGATGGACGAGCCGTTCGCCGCACTCGATGCCCAGACTCGGGAGTCGTTGCAGGACGAGCTGTTACGGATATGGCGGGCCACCGGCAAAACGATTCTGTTCATCACCCACGGCATCGACGAGGCCGTCTACCTCGGCCAGCGAGTCGCCGTGCTGACCTCGCGGCCGGGGCGGGTCAAGGCCGTAATCGATATCGATATCGACCGGGATTCCGGTGCCGATGTGCGCTCCAGCGAACCCTTCCGGGAGGCGCGCCACCAGATCTGGTCGCAGTTACAGAGTGAAGTCACCCGGGCGCAGGGACTCGAACGCGAGTCACTGTCGGCCACGAGCATCGAGAGGAAGCCGGTCAATGTCTAGCGCAGTGCAAGTCGTCGAGAAGTCACGGCCGGTTGTGGTCCGCCGCCGTGCCGAGGTCGCGCCGACGCGGAAAGTCGATGTATCGCGGGTATTGCGGGCGGTCGCGCTGCTGGCGTGGCGAATCTTCAAGCCCACCTTCGCCATCGGCCTGCTGGTCGCGATATGGGAGGCCGCGCCGCGGTTCGGTCTGGTGGACGAAGTCTTCCTGCCGCCGTTTTCGACCGTCGCGCAGGCCTTCGTGGATCTGGTCGAGACCGGTCAGATGTGGGAGCACGTCTCGACCAGCCTGACCCGGTCGGCGACCGGATTCTCGCTCGCGCTCGCGGTGGCCATTCCGGTCGGCGTCGCCATCGCCTGGTATAGGCCGGTGGCCGACTTCCTGAACCCGATCCTCGAACTGTTCCGCAACACCGCGGCCTTGGCTCTGTTGCCGGTGTTCATTCTCATTCTCGGCATCGGGGAGACATCCAAGATCGCGCTCGTGGTGTACGCCAGCTTCTTCCCGATCCTGTTGAACACCATCACCGGTGTCCGAACCGTGGACCCCTTGCTGATCAAATCCGCCGTCTCATTGGGCTTTTCACCGATTCGGCTGTTCCAGAAGGTGATCCTGCCCGCCGCGGTGCCATCGATCTTCACCGGTGTGCGAATGGCGGCGGCGTCATCGATCCTGGTGCTCATCGCCGCCGAAATGGTCGGCGCCCGTGCCGGACTCGGCTATCTGATCACCGCGGCCCAGCAGAACTTCCAGATCCCGAATATGTATGCGGGCATCATCGCCATCTCGCTGCTCGGGCTGAGTTTCAACGGCCTCCTCGTCGCCCTCGAACGCCGCCTGTCCCGGTGGCGCGCCGAGCCCTCTCGTTAAGGATTCCGATGTCGTTACCCCGCAAGCAATTCCATCTCAATGCTTTCCTGATGGGCGTCGGTCATCACGAGGCGGCCTGGCGCCATCCCCGGACCGAGGAGCGCCGAGTACTGGATGTGCGACATTTCCAGGAGCTCGGGCGTATCGCCGAGCGCGGCAAACTCGATTCGGTCTTCTTCGCCGACGGGTTGGCGGTCGGACCGCGGATCAAGCGCAATACCCTGGCCGTATTCGAGCCGGTCACCTTGCTTGCCGCGATCGCCACGGCGACCGAACGGGTCGGGCTCATCGCGACGGCTTCGACCACCTACAACGAACCGTTCAACTTGGCGCGCAAATTCGCCTCACTCGATCACATCAGCAGCGGTCGGGCAGGCTGGAATATCGTCACCTCGGGTAACGAGGACGAGGCCTTCAACTTCGGCTTCGACGCGATTCCAGAACACGCCAGGCGCTACGAACGGGCACAGGAGTTCGTAGATGTCACCGTGCGGCTCTGGGACAGCTGGGAGTCCTCCGCGATCGTGCTCGATCCGGAGGAAGGCATCTTCGCCGATCCGGACAAAGTGCACACCATCGACTACGCCAGTGATCGGTTCCGGGTACGTGGCCCGCTGAATTCGCCGCGCAGCCCACAGGGGCGTCCGCTGCTGGTGCAGGCGGGATCATCGGAGAGCGGTAAGGATTTCGCCGCGCGCTACGCCGAGGCAGTATTCACCGCACAGCGCTCGCTGGCGGAGGGGCAGGCGTTCTATCGGGATCTGAAGGCGCGGCTGCCGAAGTACGGTCGCTCCGCCGATGAGCTGAAGGTGCTGCCCGGTCTGGTGCCGTTCATCGCCGACACCCGCGAGGAAGCACTGGCCCTCGAGCAGGAATTCACCGACCTCATCTCCCCGGATTACGCACTGCGGCAACTGTCCGCGCTGCTCGGTGTCGATCTCACCGAACACGCACTCGACGCACCACTGCCGCCGCTACCCGCGGAGAGCGAAATCGAGGGCGGGAAGAGCAGATTCACGCTGGTCAAGGAGCTTGCGGAACGCGAGAACCTCACGGTGCGTCAGCTCATCGGCAAGTTGGGTGGCGGGCGCGGACACCGCACCTTCGCGGGCACACCCACCGATATCGCCGACGAACTGCAGTCCTGGTTCGAGAACGGCGCCGCCGACGGCTTCAACATCATGCCGCCGTACCTGCCGGGCGGTCTCGAGGACTTCGTGGATCGGGTGGTCCCTATCCTGCAGGAGCGCGGCCTGTTCCGCACCGACTACACCGCGACGACCCTGCGCGGACATTACGGGTTGGCGCCGGTGGACAGCCAATTCGCCCAGGTACGAACCGAACTCGGCGCATGAGTCCCCGGCTGACCAGGCGGCGCGCCGTCGACTTCATGCGAATGGGCAGCAGTGGTTGTCGCCCTTGCTCCGCCGACCAACCCCAACCATCGCCGAAGAAAGTACGACCATGACCACTGTCAGCGAGCCCACGACCACCACCCTCCGGATCACGCCGGTCGCCGGACATATCGGCGCCGAGGTCGCGGGCGTCGACCTGCGGGCCGAGCTTACCGATCAGGAGGTCGCCGACATCAGCGCGGCCCTCTACGAATACAAGGTGCTGTTCTTCCGCGACCAGCACATCGGCCACGCCGAACACATCTCCTTCTCTCGGCGGTTCGGCGCCGTCACGCCGTCGCACCCCTACGACGATGATGCGCCCACCGAATTCCCCGAAATCCTGGCGGTCGACAGCCGTCTCTACGAAAAGCGTTTCGGCGTCAAGAAATTCAGCTACACCAACCACTGGCACACCGATGTCTCCGCACTGATCAACCCGCCCGCCGCCTCACTACTGCGGGCCGAGATCGCACCGGAGCGGGGTGGGGACACCAGCTGGACCAATCTCGCCGCGGCCTACGCGAACCTGCCCGAGTCGCTGCGCAAGTTCGTCGAGGGCCTGCGGGCCGTGCACCGGTTCGGCGGCAGCCGTCCGGCTTGGAACGAGGAAAGCGACTACGCCAAGAAGGTCGCCGATGCGCCGCTGGTCACCGAGCATCCAGTCGTGCGCGTGCACCCGGTGACCGGCGAAAAGGTGCTCTTCGTCAATCCCGGCTTCACCACCCACATCATTGGTCTGAGCCCAGCCCAGAGCGATGCCGTACTCCAGTTGCTGTTCGACGAACTGTCGAACCCGGCCTACACCGTCCGATTCCGCTGGGAAAAGGGCAGCCTGGCATTCTGGGACAACCGCGCCACCGCCCACTTGGCCCCCGGCGACCTCAACCACCTCGATGTCACCCGCGTGCTGTACCGCACCACCCTCGAGGGCGACATCCCGGTCGGCGTCGACGGCGAGCACTCCCGCTCGATCTCCGGCGAACAGTTCACCGGCTCCTGAGCTAGGCGGGGTCGGCACCCGTGGGTGCCGACCCCGACGTCCAGTCCTATTCGGAATTGATGGTGAGGATCCGCTTTCCTCGGGCGTGGCCGGTTTCGACGATGCGGTGCACCTCAGCGATCTCGGATAGCGGATATCGGGCCTCGATGACCGGGTGGAGGGCGCCCGAGTCGACGTACTCGGCCAGCGCCGCAAGGTCATCGCGGCGGGACCGCGCCGACATCACAACGCACCCGCGGACCCGGTAGCGGGGCGCTGCGGAGGGCGTAGCGTATGCCCGCGGTCGCGATGCTCATGATTCTGTCGCCGCGCCGGACATGCCCGCGGTAGGTGGCGAGGGATCCGCCGTGGCAGTCGAGAATCGCGTCGAATTCGCCGGTGAGGGCCTCGGGATCGGTGTAGTCGAAGGTGTGCTCGGCTCCGAGGTTCCGGCAGAACGCGGCGTTCGCGGCGCTGGCCACCGCCGTCACATGTGTGCCCGTCGCGACACCCAATTGTATTGCGGCACTGCCAACTCCGCCGCTGGCGCCCACGATGAGGAGGTCGTGTCCGGGCGCGACGACGAGGACTTTGCGCAGCGCGGTGCCGCGGTACTGGGAAGTGCCGCGGCGGTCACCATATCCACCGTCGTGGGCGCCGCACCGATATGTCTCGCCCCGCCGAGAATGTCCGTGTCCGCCGGGGTTCCGGACTGGTGAGCTCGCCTATTCAACTATCGCGAGTTGTCGAAGGAGTCCAGCCGGTGGGTGACCGGAATCGGGGTGTGGTGACGTAGCGACTCCAGGTCGCCGCAGCCTCGGCGGCAAGTTTCGTGGTCGTGACGTAGTGATAGCCGAGCGCGTCGGCGACGACGGGAGCGGGCATCTGCTGGACGTGCTGCCGCATGGCCGATGTCCGGCCCGGAACGTTGAGGACGCCAAGTGCTTTCAGTAGGCCGCCCAGCGTCTCGGGATGCATCGGTTGCCCGGCCCGTCGACCTGGGAACAACCAGTGTGAATCGCGATTGGCGGCGGTATTCATGTTGGTGCGGCTTTCGATCCAACCGAGCAGGATGTCGGTGACGGGTTCCGGGACCGGAGACGGAGGGTCGCCGAGTCGCAGGAGCACTCGCTCGCAGTCGTTGATGACGTCGTCGATAGTGAGGCGGACGACGCGAGCCAGCGGCTGGGCGTAGAGCAGCACGATTATGGCCGCCGCGCGGGAACGCAGTGGCTGGTCGGCGGCAGTCAGGATGCGGCCGAGCAGTTCGATGCGCTCCTGAGGTGGCATCGGTGGTCTTCGATTCGACTCTGTGGTGGGCAGGCGGAAAACGCCGGGTCAGCTTGCTGTTCATGCACCACAACAGAAAAGTTCGAAGGCAACCACGCCGATGAGGGCCGTGCTCGGCGTGCCAGGAATCGATGCTGAATTGAGTTCATGTGGCGATGTGAGTCCTTGGCCTGCAAGCCATTCCAAGAACAGTGTTGCCTGTTTGACTTGGTCATGGGCATGGCGGCGGACGGGTGGATCGACAGGTTTCCGCTCGGCCTTGGCCCGCAGTTGGGGCAGCGGTGATGTTCTACCGCTGCGGCGGCCTGATCGGGCGTCAGCTCCATGGAGGAAGTCGCGCAGAACTGCCTTGCACAACAGGGAAGTTTCGAGAGGGGTTTTGCGAATGGTGGCCTGCGGTTTCGTGGTGACTTGAGGTGCTGTCGCAGTACTCTCGTATCTGATCATTTGCGAGAATGTTGTCGCCGCCCTCATGGCGCCCAGCCGGACCCGGTTGCTTTGCGCGGCAAGGAATCCGAGCGTGGTGTATGCCTCCAGCATCTCGACCCGTCCGGGGGCGCTGGACGGGTGGTGCATGTCGGCTAGTAGCCGGCGACCTCATCTGCAATGACGAACGACGCAGTGTGCGTGTGATATCGGGTGGACTTGCGATACCGGAGGTCAGGAGGGAACCAACTCCTCGCGGCGCGCGGTGATGGCCTGGTGCACGGCGAGGAAGAACAGCACGAATCCGATCGTCAGCAGGATGTGACCGCCGCCGGCCAGGTGCGACAGCGGCTTGTATTCGCCGTACCCGAGGACGGTCCGGCTGCCGATGATGGTCATACACGACACTACCCAGAGGACACCGGTGTTGTAGACGGCGAAGAACCAGCGGTAGGCGCGGGTGCTCGACAGGGTGAGTTGGTGTTCGAGCGCCACAACGATCAGGAAGAATAGTGTTCCCAACGCCAGCAGGTGAGTGTGGACCACGGCGAGTTCGGTCTTGCCGGTGAACTGGTGGGTCTTGGTGAGTTCGCGGTAGTACAGGCCGGACGGCAGTCCCAGTGCGGTATAGGCGACGGCTGCCCAGTAGAGCTGTTTCATCGATTCCTCGTTCGTGGAATATGGTGCGGTCGTTCGGGGGGCGTGCAGACGTCAGGCGGGCTGCGCCGCGGGCGCCGGGGCGGCGACCTGCTGGGCCTTGCGCGCCTTGCTGGTCTCGCGGAGGATCAGCAAGCCCGTGACCGCGATCAGCGCCGAGGTCAGACCATGGACGCCGAACGCGGTGGCCATGGAGCCGTGGTGGGCCAGGACGTTGACCATGTCGCCGAACGGGGCGACGGCCGTCATCAGCAGGATCCAGCCCAGAGCGCGGCGCTGGCCCGTCACCAGCAGGGCGCCCGTGCCCAGGCCCATCGCGAGTTCGCGGCTGCCTTTCACGATGAGGAAGCCGTCGCCGTCGGGCACGTTCGGCAGGCCGAAGCCCTGGGCGGCGGTCTCGGGGGTCAGGACGAACGAGATCGCGAGGTAGAAGGTGAACAGAACGACGGCGGTGGCCAGGACGGTGTTGAGGGTTTTGCGCGACATGGTTGTTCTCCTGTGACGTTCAGACGGTGAACTGTTGTCCGACAAGGCATCCGGCCCCGCCGAGGTATACGGGGCCGGCCGACTGCGGTCTCGTGCGAGTCGGCCGGGCCATGAAACTTCGCGTTACCGATGGGCGGTCACTGGGACAGCACGTCGCCGGGTGCTAATTCGAGGGTGAGGTGGTAGATCATCGGTCGCGCGGTGAGGTCGAGGCCGTCCTGGATCCGCAGAGTCAACTCACGCCATTCCGGAGTGCCGAGGGCGTTGCGCAGGGCGGTGCCGCTGTCCCAGTCCCCGACGTTGACGAACACCACCTCGGCCGCCTCACCGGCCAACTGGAACATCCGGGTTCGGCGAAAGCCGGACGCGGCCGCCATGTACTGGGCACTATCGCGCCAGCGCTGCAGGAACAGGTCCCGCTGCGCCGCGGGTACGGACATCGTGTTGATGACTGTGACCGGGGCGTCGGTGGCAGGAACGGCCGGGGTGGCAGGAACGGCCGGTTCGGTAGAAAACGTCATATTGTCACCGTAAGAGACAATATTGTTAAATGTCAATATAGTTAGATGGCAATAACGTTGAGTTGCTAGTGTGGGGTCATGGTGAACCGGCCGCTGGACTCGCGTGGGGTATTCCTGTTGTCGCAGATCGGTCATCACGTGGCGTCCCGGTTCACCGAGCAGCTGGCGCGATTGGATGTGGATCCGGCGCACTTCGCGGTCCTGGGCCACCTCGCAGCCGCGGATGGGCGCAGCCAGCAAGAACTCGCGGATCTGCTGCGTGTTCACCGCAACGCGATGGTCGGACTGGTCGACGAGCTACAGGAGCGCGCACTGGTGACCCGGCGCCCGCATCCGGACGACCGTCGCGCACACGCGGTCCACCTCACCGATCACGCGCGCGATGTGCTCGAGGCGGTCCAATCCGAGGCCGATGCACTGGAATCGGAAATCCTCGAACCACTCGACGCGACCGAGCGAACCCTGCTCCTCCCGCTCCTGCATCGCATCGCCGCACATGCGGAACTCCCCGCCGGAATACACCCCGGCCTGCAACGACGGCGCCGCGCCCGCAGAGGACCACGGTGAACTCACAACCCTTGAGAACCCCGCTCGACCAAACTCAGCGCTAGCCCCCAGGCATCGGACGGGGACACGCAATTGCCGCATAGCGCGGTTCGTAACGGCCACAGCTGGATGTCGAGCAGGACCGTGACGTCAGATATCAGAACAGTGTGTCGCGCATACGTAGGGGCCGATACCCCGTCGGGCCGAGTTGGGCGAGTTCGGCGTCGACCTCGATCGCACCGAAGAAATTGATGTTCTCCCTGTGGGCCGGGGACACGTGGGCCAGCACCTCGTCATCGACCCGGCGGCCCTCACGCCGCATCTGCTCGACCGTGAGACCGAAATACTCTGTGGTCCAGGCGATTACCGCATTCGTGGCAAGGGTCGGGCACCACATTTGTTCGGCCTGATCCTCCAGATGCCACGACCGGATCATGCCCTCATGGGCATAAAGCAGGCCGCGTTTGAGCGCGTGGACCGACTCGCCCCTGTTCGGCTGCCGGGCGATCTTGTGCCGATAGTCCGGATCCGACAAATATCGGGCAGCATAGATCGTACGGCGAAGCGCCCCATACTTTTTCAACGCCGCCGCCAGGGCGTTCTGCCGACTCGACGCCGACAGCTTCCCGACCAGCAGCGACGCGGTCGCGTGCCCGAACTTCAGCGACCCAGTCAGCCGAAGCAAATCGTCGTAGTGCTCACCGATCAGGTCCAAGTTCAGTTTGCGGGTCAGCAGCGGCCCGGCGCACGGGAACCGCGACTCGATCTCGGCCCGCGCCCCCTGCCGGTAGAGGGTGATCTTGCCCAGATCCCGGATACGGGGCGAGAGCTGCATACCGAGCAGGTCGAACAGCGCAAAGTTGACCAGGGTCACCCCGTGGGTGTCTGTCGCGTGCTCGGTGATCGGCAGATCGGTGGCGTTGCCCAGGATCTCGTCCAGCACATAATGGGCTTCGCGCCGGGTCGTGACGATCACCTTGGTGCCGTAGGTGGTGTGCTGATCGGTGACATGGGTATAGGTCGACAGGCCCTGCTCGGCGAAGAAGTGCGGAACCGTGCGGGCGGTGGTCGATTTGCCGCGGGTCGGGAACCGTTGCCCGTCACTGGAGGACAGCGCGCCGGCACCGAAAGTCGCGGTGAGCGGCAGGCTTTGGTGGTAGTCGATCATCGCCAAGTTCGCCGCATGCAGCGTCTCCTCCCGCACATACCATTCCTCGGTCCAGCGCAGAATGTCGTAGGAGATGCCGCACGCGTCGGCCATGCTGGCCAGCCCGAGGTTGGTCGCATTGGCCAGCAGGACCGCGATGAGGTTGAGTTTCAGCTCAGAGCTGCGGGTCTGCTTGCCGGTGGCGTGGGTGAAAAGTCCAGGAAGCCGGTGCGTTTGTCCAGCTCGATCAGCAGCGACACGATCGGCGCGAACGGCGGGTTACCGTCGGGCAGATCGCGGAACGCGCGATGGTCAGCCGCGCCGCCTTCTATCGCAACACAAGTACCACCTCGTCGAGCAGATCTTCGACGAGGCACGGGAGGCCTTGGGCGACGGAGTGGGTGACTCGGACGCGCAGCGGCTGGCGCGTATGGCACGGTTCTTCGAACACGTCGCGCAATACGATCGCCTGTACCGCGCCCTGCTCGGCAAGAAGGGCAGCCCATGGTTCGCCGCCCGAATCCAGGACTCGGTCACCATGATGACAGCGGCACACCTGCCCGCGGCCGACGATCTGGTCGCAACGATCCTCGGCGGCATGTTCCTGCAGACCGTCACTTGGTGGCTGGCCAACGACCGCCCGCTAACTTCGGATGAACTCGCCGTCCGATACGCCCGGCTGGCCTCGGCGATCATCCGAGATACCGATTCGGCGAGTTCAGCTTTCCAGCCGCCGAATCCGGTCGCCTGCACTCCGGCTAGTGAGGGACAGTGACCGGGTCGGCGCAGCTGGCGGCGGCATCGACGAAGGAGCAGGGTTTGGGTGCTCGGGTCGGGCGGTAGTCGGGGGTGACGCCGCCCTGGTGGGTGATGGCGGTGTAGGCGGGTACGGCGTCGGTGGGCTTGCGTGTCAGCGTGGGGTCGGTGCGGACGTCAACCGTGTAGAGGCCGAAACGTGGTGTGTAGGAACCCCATTCGTAGTTGTCGGTGAGGCTCCAGTAGTTGTAGCCGATGAGGTTCATGCCGTCGGACTTGGCGCGCTGCAGCCAGTAGACGGTATCGCGAAGGTCGTCGGCGCGGGTGTAGCCGTCGGCTCGAGGCATGTTGTTTTCGGTGGGCATGCCGTTCTCGACGATGTAGAGCGGGCGGCCCGGGAACTTGCGTGAATAGTGCTGCAGGGCATAATAAATGCCCTCTGGTTCCAAGGGATTGTTCCAGAGCTGGTTGAAGCTCAGCTTCGTAACACTGTCGGGGGAGGCCCCGTAGTAGTAATCGATGCCGATGAAGTCGAGTTTCGCGGCTATCGCATTGATGAACGAGCCGTTCACCGCATCCTCACCAGCCGGAATGTAGGCGACATTGCTTGTGACCATGGCGTCGGGCTGCACGGAGTGGATGTAATCGTAGATGGCGTTGTGTGCCTGGGTGATTCGGTCCTTCATCACCGGTATGGCGGCGGGGGACAGGCCGCCGTGCGAGGTCTCGTTCATGATGTAGGCGGTGGGCTCATTGAATGTGACCCACAGTGGGTCCGCCGCGGCATATCGATCGACGACGGAGCGCGCATTGGCGAGCCAGTCCTCGACGATATTCGAATTCGACCAGCCGCCGCGGTCGACCTCCCAGCCCGGATACACCCAGTGATCGATGGTGAGCATGGGGCGCATTCCGGCCGCCGTGATCGCGGCGATCACATTGTCGTAGAAGCGAAGTCCGGCCTCATCCCATTCGCCCGGTCGCGGCTGCACACGCGCCCACTCGATCCCGATCCGGTAGACCTTTACGCCCAACTGCGCGGCCAGATCGATATCCGACCGGTAGTGATGGTAGAAGTCCACGGACTCGAGATATGGGTCATCCGTCTTGCTCGCGGCCACGTACCGGGACCAATTGCTATCCGGCGCATAGCCTTCGGACTGATAACCCGATGCGGCCACACCCCAGAGAAAGTTCGAGCCGAGCGGCTGTACCTGTGCGGGCGGCGCGGGCTGTGCCATCGCCGGCGTCGGACCGCCTGCCATAACGGCGGTGCTGGCCGCCAGTGTGATGAAGATTCGGCGGCTGGTCAGGGATCGCATCGAACTCCTGCTTCCTGGAAGGTGACGGGCGCTCGTGGACCTCCGGCGCATGCGGGTCGGGCGGGACCACGCGACGAGAGTAACTGGTCGGTCGTCTTCTATCGGGGAGGATGCGGTTGTCGATTGGACCCGGTGGCATCCGGAGCGCGAGGTCTTGCGCCAGGGGAGTGGGGGTTGTGCGGTTGTGGTGTGCCGGGCAGGGGAGCGCGGAAACAAACTGGGGCACAGGGGGGTTCGCAGAGCTCATGTCGAGGTTCGAGGTGGTGATGACGGGCCGCTCCGAGGTGAAGGAGATCAGGCATCCATTAGAATTACATGTAGGTAGGTAGATATGCGTATCTATTTATGTAACCTTTCATCCCTCAAACCATGTACAACTCACCTACCAAAGAAAGCGCAACACCCAGCACACACGCCCCGCCTCGAAGGGAGGGTGGCGGGACTCATTGCGCTACAGGGACATCGAGCTCCTGGTTGATGAGTCGAGCGTGCTACTGGAACTCAGCGAGTTCCGGAAGGTCGGGTTGCCGCTTGACTTCGAGCGCGCTCTAAAACCTAGCGTGGGTCACATGGCAGCAATATTGATCACCGGAGCGAACAAAGGTCTCGGCTTCGAGACCGCCCGCCAACTCATTGCCGCGGGCCACACCGTCTACCTCGGCAGTCGGGACGCCGAACGCGGTCACCGCGCCGCCGCGGAGTTGGGCGGGCGGGCAGTCCAACTCGATATCACCGACGATGCTTCCGTCGCGGCCGCGGTGCAGACCATCGAGGCCCACGGCGGTCTGGATGTGCTGATCAATAATGCCGGTATCCAGGCGGAGATGACCGACCGCAGCGATGTCATCGGCGCTGCGGACCTCACGGCACACGTAATGCGAAAGACCTTCGACACGAACGTCTTCGGTACGGTGCGTGTCCTGCACGCCTTCCTCCCGCTGCTGCAGCGTTCCGCCGCGCCGGTCGTGGTCAATGTCAGCAGCGGTCTGGCTTCACTGACAAGGGTCTCGACCCCGGGCACTCCGGCATACGCCTATCCGGGCATCGCTTATCCGGCATCGAAGACCGTGGTCAACATGCTCACGGTGCAGTACGCGAAGGCGTTCCCGAATGTCCGGATCAATGCGGTCGAGCCCGGTTTCACCAAGACCGATCTCAACGGGAACACTGGTACTCAGACGGTCGAGGAGGGCGCGGAGATCATCGTGCGCATGGCGCAGATCGGTCTCGATGGACCCACCGGAAGTTACGTTGACGCCGAAGGCGCGCTGCCCTGGTGATCGACCACGGCCGTGGCGACGATGTACCCCTTGGGATCGCGCCATGTGCATCCCGGATGGTGGGTGAACCAATCCGCGATGTCCTCGCGCAGATCGTTCAGAATCGCTTGCCGCCGCGGATGATTCGGCGTGACGCCGTAGAATGTGAACAGCGCCTCGGCGAAGCGCACCAGCGGATCCGGGGTATCGAAGACGAGCGCATTATCCGATCGCTGGATCCGCACCTCGCCGAAAACTTCGGACATCAGCTCCGGCAAGGTATCGGAGTCGACGGTCACCGCATCGCCTACGCCGAGGCCGTAGGTCGCGGCATGCGCGGCCACGAGTTCGGTGGTGTATGGGTAGGTCCCGGGGTGATTGACGACCACGGCAACCGTCCCGCCGGGCTTGGTCGTGCGCCGGAATTCCCTGAGCGCGGCGACCGGATCGGCGAGGTGGTAAAGCATATGCCGCGCGGTGAGCGCATCGAAGCTGTTGTCGTCGAACGGGATCCGGTCCGCACTGCCGAATACGCCGCGCACCCCGGGTACAGCATTGGCGGCGGCGACCATCGCGGGGGAGGTGTCGATGCCGACCAGCGCACCCTGGTGACCATTGCCGGCGAGGTGGGCGAGGAATCGGGCGTCGCCGCAGCCGATATCGGCTAGATGTTCGGTGCCGGTGAGTTCCAGCGCGGTCAGCACATTGGCGGCGGGGTCGTCGGGACGCTCCGAATAGCGCTCGTGGGTGTCGATCCGCACCTTCAACGGTGTCGGATCGGCATATTCGGCATCGAGACGGTAGCTGCACATCGCGGTCGTCCTTCGGTCCAGTTGGCCGGTGGTTGACCAGGTCGCCGGTTCGGCGATCGGGTCCGCGGGCTTTCCGGCGGTGAGCGTACCTCCCGAGGCGGTGCGCGGCGTTCCCTTTGGTGGGGGCGACTACGAATCGTCCGACCGTCCAGTGGTAATGGTGGTGAGCCGCGGCGTGATCGGTGTGGTCTCGATCGGGTCGCGCATATCCTCGGTGCCCGGGCGTTCATCGTCCAGAATAGGTTCGCCGAGTCCGATTTTCTCCTGGACACGCTTCATCCATGCCGGTGCCCACCAGCAGTCGTCGCCGAGCAATTTCATGACCGCCGGTACCAGCAGCATGCGCAGCACAGTCGCGTCGATGAACAATGCGGCGATCATGCCGTAGGCGATGTATTGCATCATCACCAGATCGGAGAAGGCGAATGCGCCGGTCACGACCAGGAGGATCAGTGCGGCGGCGGTGATGATGCGGCCGGTGTGCGCGGTGCCGGTGCGCACCGCTTCGCTGGTGCTCGCGCCCTTGGCTCTGGCCTCGACCATGCGGGAGAGCAGGAAGACTTCGTAGTCGGTGGAGAGGCCGTAGATGATCGCGATGATCAGCACAAGCACATTCGACTGGATCGGCTGCGGGGTGAAGTTCAATAGTCCTGCGGCGCGGCCGTCGACGAAGATCCAGGTCAGGATGCCGAGGGTGGAGCCGAGGCCGAGCGCGCTCATCAGTGCGGCCTTGATCGGCAGCACCAGCGAGCCGAAGCTGAGGAACATCAGCAGCGTGGTTACGAACAGGACCAGGGCGATCATGACCGGGATGCGGTAGAGGAGTGCGTCGATGCTGTCCTTCTGCATGGCCGGAATGCCGCCGACGTACATGCTGACGCCGTCGGGAAGTTCCATCTTGCGCAGGTATTCGATGGTTTCCCCGCCTTCGTTGGGGTTCACCAGTGTTGCCTTGGAGCGGTAGATGTTGTCCTGGGTCAAGGATTTGGACGGCATCTCGAACTGACTGGCCAGCCCGGGTGCGTGTCCGGCTGCGCGCCATGCGGCGCCGACCGGCGCGCTGTTTTCGGCGACGAAGACCAGTTCGATGGGATCGGTTCGGCGTTGCGGGAAGAAGGTGTCGATCTGTTCTTGTGCGACGCGAGTCGGGTTGTCCGGTGGCAGATATCGCTCGCTGAAGCCGCCGAAGATGAGATTCTTGACCGGGAGGATCAGCAGGAAGAGCACGATGACCAGTGGGATCGCGACGGTGAGTGGTCGCTGCATCACCCAGCGGGTGGTCTTGCCCCAGAAACCGTCCTCGATTTCTTGGGCGGTCTTGCTTCTTCGGAACCGTTTGAACCCCAACATATCCACGCGTGGACCGAGGACGGCCAGGCTGGCGGGCAGGATGGTGATGGCGGTGAAGGCGGCCAGTAGTACGGTCGCGATGGCGCCGTAGGCCATGGATTTGAGGAAGCCCTGGGGGAACAGCAGCATGCTGCCGAGGCTCGCGATGATCATGGTCGCGGAGAACACGACGGTGCGTCCCGCGGTGACGACGGTTCGGCGTACCGCGGTGCGGGTGTCGTAGCCTGTGGCGAGTTCCTCGCGGAACCGGCTCACGATGAACAGGCCGTAGTCGATGGCCAGGCCCAGGCCGATCATCGATAGTACCGAGGAGACAAACGAATTCACCTCGGTGAAGCGGGTCAGGAACATGATGATGCCGGATGCGCCGATAACCGTGAGTCCGCCGACGAGCAGCGGCAGCGCTGCCGCGACGAGGCCGCCGAAGATGAAGAACAGCAGTACCGCGACGGCGGGGATGGCCAGGACTTCCATGCGGTGCACATCGTCGGCCATGGTGTCGTTGAGGGTGCCTGCCACTGCTTGCAGGCCGCTGACCTGTACATCGATGCCGGGTATCGCGAAGACGTTCTTGACTTTCCGGAAGTTGCGCACGGAGTCGGTGTCGTTATCGCCCGCGATGGCGATTGCTGCCACGGCGCGCTTCTTGTCCTCGGTGGCCGCCTTCGCGCCGCTGATCTTCGCGCCGTCGACGCGCCAGTAGGACGCGTTGATGCCGGTGATCTCGTCTGGGTAATTGTGCGGCAGGCTGTTGAGATTGTCGATGATCGGCTGGCTGAATTCCGGATCGTCGACGGTCTTTCCGTCGGGTGCGGTGTAGAGCACGACGACGTCGAAGTCGTGATTGCGTCCGAAGGCGGCGTCGGCGAGGCGTGCGGCCTGTGCGGATTCGGAAGTGGGATCGTCCATACCGCCGGAGCTGAGGTGGTCCTCGAGTCCGAAGCCGTATGCACCGAGTGCAAGGAGTGCGCCCACTAAGACCGCGAGTACGGCGAAGCGCAACCGATAGACGAAATTCCCCCAGCGCGTGAACATCAGCGAGCTCCTTGCCAGCGGGAAAATTGGTGTGCTGCTTGCTTTGCCGCGCTGATCGCCAAGGGGCTGCATCCTTTCCGGGGGTGCACGCTCGATGTGCCTGTAATCAAAGGTACAGACCGGTATGAAGTGTTAGTGTTTCAGAAATGATGCCGCGGCGTGCGCAGATGTGACGCGGATTGCATCGACTGCCGAAGTGTTCGAATCGTGCCGACTGGCAGCCGGTGCAGACTTGCGGGCTATGAACTCCGCTGGGGCGTGATCGTGAGGTCGGTCGGACCCAGGATCTTGTTGAGAGTCCTGGCGAGCGTGTGCAATTCGTCTGGGTCGAGCTTGTCGGCGAAGCATCGCTCGATGCCCGCGTGGTAGCCGGGCGCGGCCGCGTGCAGACGCTCGCGACCGGCATCGGTAATGGCGACGAATGCGGACCTGCCGTCGTCGGGATTGGATTCGCGCGCGACCAGACCCGCGGCTGCCATCTCGGTGACGAGCCTGCTGACTCGAGTGCGACTGAGCACGACACGTTCGCCCAGATCGGTCATGCGCAGCGGTTCGACGCCGTCGAGTTCGAGTAGTACGTCGTACCACGCGAGCGGGAGTCCGAAGTTGCGGCGCAGCTCGGCATCCAAATGCGGGACCAGCTGTGCGTGTACTCGCAGTAGTGCCGACCATGCGTTGCTGGCGGCATGTCGATGCTTCTCCGATTGCGTCACGGCCCGATTCTAACCACTTGCGTGCACCCGCACGCATATAATAGCGTGTGCACGCACATAAATTGTGCGTCGTCAGGAAGGAAATCTCATGAGCACAGTCATCGCCCGTGACGAGCTAGCCGCCGCGATCGAGGCAGGTACGGTGACGGTCTTGGATACCCTCGGTGCGGGCTACTACGAGAAGGCGCATCTGCCGGGCGCTCTCACCCTGGTCGAAGCTGATGTGGAATCCCGAGCCGCGCGGTTGCTTCCGGACCAGCACGCACCCATCGTGACCTACTGCTCCAACAGCGCCTGCCGCAACAGTGAGGTCGTCGCCGTCAAATTGCGCGCCCTCGGTTATACGAATGTCCGTGCCTACCGCGCGGGTATCCAGGACTGGACCGAAGCAGGCCTGCCGATCGAATCCGAATCCTGAGTCCGGTTGATGTGCGGTCGGCGTGCACCCCGACCGCACTTCGGATCGGGTGGCAGTCGGGACACCGCGCCGACGCATTCTCGACGAGTCGATGCGCGGTCTTGTGCCTGGTAGGGGATCAGCGGATGATCGGAGAAGTAACAATTTCTGGTCGGGGGCATCATCATCGTCGATCAGTCAGGAAACATTCTAATGACCACCAGAATTGCCACGGCGATCGCCGCGATCGCCATCACCGTATCTGTTGGCGCTCTCGCCGCCCCAGCGGCATCGGCGGAGCCGGTTACACCTGCGTTCGGTTCGGTCGCTTTCTGCTTGAACGTCCCGCTGGGTCCTTTCCTCAGCTTCAGCGTCTGTATCTGAGATCGCCGGGCGAGCATAAGCCGCGGACCAGCGCGGCGTTGCTGAACAAGTGAACCTGTCGGTGGGCCGGGCTACCGTGGGGTGATGGCCGCGCATCTGACGCACTGGGGAGTGTTCGAAGCCGAGAGTGATGGGCAGCGGTTGACCGCGGTGCGTCCGTGGCGCGGGGATCCGGAGCCGACGGCGCTGATCGAGAATGTGGCCTCGGCACAACATCATCCGACACGGATCGATCAGCCGTATGTGCGACAGGGATGGTTGGAGCGCGGGCCGGGTGCGCCGGGGCGCGGTGATGAGCCGTTTGTTCCGGTGTCGTGGGAAACCGCAGTGGAGTTGGTGTCTGGTGAACTGAATCGGGTGTACGGCGATTACGGCGCGGAGGCGGTGTACGGCGGGTCGTACGGATGGTCGAGTGCGGGGCGATTTCATCACGCGCAGAGTCAGGTGCATCGGTTTCTGAACTGTCTCGGCGGTTATGTCCGTAGTGTGCACAGCTACAGTCTGGGAACCTCGCAGGTGCTGTTGCCGCACGTGATCGGCTCGATGGGGTTGTTCGAGGGGCACGCGACCGCGAAGAGCGTGCTCGTCGAGCACACGCAGCTGGTGGTGGCCTTCGGTGGGCTGTCGCCGAAGAACTCCGCGGTGTCGCCCGGTGGTGTGTCGCGGCACAACACCAGGACCTGGATCGCGGCCGCCCGGGCACGCGGGTGCCGATTCGTATCGATCAGCCCACTGCGCGATGACATTCCAGTGGAGGCCGCGGCCGAGTGGATCGCCCCGCGCCCCGGTAGCGATACGGCGCTGATGCTGGCACTGGCACAGGTGTTGGATGCGGATGGGTTGGCGGACAAGGAGTTTCTGGATCGCTACACCGTCGGGTACGAGCGGTTCATCGGCTATGTGCGCGGCGAATCCGATGGCGTTGTCAAGGATCCCGCGTGGGCGGAAGCGATCACCGGGGTGTCGGCCGAGCGGATCCGGTCGCTGGCGCGCGAGATGGCCGGCGCGCGCACCATGCTCAATGTGAGCTGGTCGTTGCAGCGTGCCGAGCACGGTGCGCAACCGCTGTGGCTCGGGGTGGTGCTTGCGGCGATGCTGGGCCAGATCGGCCTGCCGGGTGGCGGATTCGGGCACAGTTACGGGTCGTGCGCTCATGTCGGTGATCCGGCGCGCGGGCAGTCGGTGCCGAGGTTTCCGCAGGGCGGCAATGATGTTTCGACGTTCATTCCGGTCGCCAGAATCGCCGATATGCTGCTGAATCCGGGGGAGCCGTTCGATTTCAACGGTATGCGGTTGGTGTATCCGGATATCAAGTTGGTGTACTGGTGCGGCGGGAATCCCTTTCACCACCACCAGGATCTGGCCCGGCTGCATACGGCGTTCACCCGGCCGCAGACGGTGGTCGTGCACGATGCGTTCTGGACCGCGACCGCGCGCCATGCCGATATCGTCCTCCCAGCGACCATGAGCATCGAACGCGACGACTTCGGCTCCGGGCAGAACGATCGCGAATTCTTCCCGATGAAGGCGCTCACCCGGCCGCACGGCGCATCCCGTGACGACTACGCGATCTTCGCGGAATTGGCCGAATACATCGGTGTGGGTAAGGAATTCACCGAGGGACGCACCGTCGAGGACTGGTTGCGGCACCTGTACGAGCAATGGCGTGCGGGGCTCGACGATCCGACGGTGCCGAAGTTCGAGCAGTTCTGGAACAGTGAGTCGTTCACGGTTGCGGTGCCCGACCCGGAGCAGGTGCTGTTCGCCGATTTTCGTGCGGATCCGGACGGTTGTCCGCTCACCACGCCCAGTGGCAAGATCGAGATCTTCTCCGCGACGATCGATGGGTTCGGATATGCCGATACCCCTGGTCACCCGGTGTGGTTGGAACCGGAGGAATGGCTGGGTGCCGCGACGCGGTTCCCGCTGCAGCTCGTCGCGAATCAGCCGCGCGCGAAACTGCACAGCCAGCTCGATGTCGGCGCACACAGTCGATCGGTGAAAATCGCTGGGCGGGAACCTGTGCGGTTGCATCCCGACGATGCTGCGGCGCGAGGTCTACGAGATGGCGATATCGTGCGGATATTCAATGATCGGGGCAGCTGTCTGGCCGGGCTGGTCGTCGACGACGCGGTCCGGCCGCAGGTCGCGCAGCTGTCCACGGGTGCCTGGTACGACCCGGATCCGGCCGATCCCAGCTTCTGTCGGCACGGCAACCCGAATGTGCTCACTGCGGATCGTCCGGCGTCGACGTTGAGTCAGAGCTGTGCGGGACAATTGGCGCTGGTCGAGATCGAGCGCTACACGGGTGCGCTACCGGATGTGGCCGTTGTTCGGCCGCCGGTCACGGTGGAGCGGGTTTCGTGATGACGCGGGTGAGGCTGGTCTCAACGTGTGGTCCCGGCTGTGGTCCGATGCGCGATTTCTGTCAGGATTTCGAATTATGGTGTCGAATCCGTTGCCCGCGCTAGCTCGCCGGATCGCGCAGAAGCGCTGGGTCATGCGCACGGCGCCGATAGTGGTGCGGCTGGAGCGGTTTGTGCGGCGGGTCAGTCGTGGCCGCCGCGGTGTGCTCGATCTGGCGGGTTTGCCGTCGATCGAGCTCACCGTCGCCGGTCGCAAAACTGGGATCCCGCGCACCACATCGCTGCTGTATGTGCCGCGCGGTGACGACTTGCTGCTCGTGGGCTCCAACTGGGGCAGCCCCAAGCACCCGGTGTGGTCGACAAATCTGCGGGCGGCCGATACCGCCATCGTCCGGCTCGAGGGTGAGCGGTTCGAGGTGACCGTCAACGAGGTCACCGGTACGGACCGCAAACGCGCCTGGGATCTGGCGGTCGAGTTCTGGCCGGGCTACGAAATGGAGTGCGAGCTGTCCGGCGGGCGGACCTTCCGTATTTTCGAGTTACGCCGCAACTGAATTCACTTCGTGGCAGGCACGATCGGCGCGCCCGGATGCGGGATCGGCGCTGGTGGGGTCAACGCGGCGGCAGGCGAGCTCTGCTTCGCGGGTGGAGGCGGCGCGGCCGGTGTGAGCAGCGGCGGTGCGGCCGGCCCGGGCACGATGACCCGAGACTTGTCGGGGGTCGGCTCGGTGCAGTCGGGGGCATCGGAATCGCCACAGGTGGCGGGCACGATCGGGGCCGCGTGGGTGACGGTCGAGAGTGCGCTCGTGGCGATCGCGAAGACTGCGGCCGTAACCAGGACGGCCCGGCGGGATGCGACGGACATGGCGATCACAACCAGATCGGATCGCCGTACACCGCGACCGAATTGTCGGCGGCATCGGTGGAAATGGTCGCGATCACATACGAGCGCAAGCTGACCGGGCCCATACAGGCATCGATCTTGATCTGCACCTGATCGGTGGTGATCGAACCATGCGGTCCGGCAAGGGCTTTGGTGCCGAACGGGATGGTGGTGATCGTGCCCGGTTTGAAGGTGGCCGATACGCTGGGCAGTGCCGCGGCCCCGACACCGACGCTCAGGCCGGGAGTCGGCGCGACCATCACATTGACATTCGGCCCGACCGACGCCGCCAGCCCGAGTGAGATGCCGTTGGAAACATCGATCTGGCAACCGATTTGGTAACCCAGCGTGAGTGTGCCCGAGTTGACCGATACACTGCCCGTGCCGGTGATATCGGCAGCCGCGCGCACGCTGACGAAGCCCTCTCGCGTGAAGGCGGTGTCGGCGAGGTCGGGAACTCGATCGAGGTTTTCCGCGGATTTGGTGACTGTCAGCTGCCAGCCGTCCTCGGTGGTGACCGTGCGGGACTGATCCTGCAGTGCGTCCGCCGAAGCCGATTGTGCTGGAACGAAACTCAGCACCCCTGCGGCCAGTAGGCATAGCGGGACGGCGGTCGAGCTATTCATATTGTCGGTCTCCTCGCTCACGTTGCAGTCGAACGATATCCGACGCCGGAGGGGACATCCGTCGACAGGTCGCTTGTCCAAAACGGTGCGTGGTCGCTATCGCGGCGCGCAGAATCCGGATATGCGATTCCATGCCTTCAGCGACGATGCGCTCGCCGACCACGATGCGGTGACGATTGCGAAACTGGTACGTCGAGGGGAGGTCGGCGTGGCCGAGGTCGCCGAGGCGGCGCGAGTGCGGGCCGCGCAGGTCGATCCGACTTTGCGTGCCCTTGTGGTTTCGGCGGAATCCGCGCTGTCGGCGGGTGATCCGGATGCGCCGCTGTTCGGTGTGCCGACGTATGTCAAGGACAACACCGCTGTGCGGGGGCTGCCGACCAATTACGGCACCGCGGCGTTCGTCGGGCGGCCCGCCGCGAACGACGGGCCGTATGCGAAACAGTTTCTGAGTACCGGGATGTCGGTGTTGGGCAAGAGTCGACTACCGGAGTTCGGTTTGAACGCGAGTACCGAATTCGCCGCGGCCGAACCGACACGCAATCCATGGCATACGGATTATTCGCCGGGCGCGTCATCGGGTGGTGCGGCGGCGCTGGTGGCCGCGGGTGTGGTGCCGATCGCGCACGGCAATGACGGTGGCGGCTCGATTCGGATTCCGGCCGCGTGTTGCGGTCTGGTCGGCTTGAAGCCGAGCCGAGGACGGCATGTCGATGGTCCACAGGCGCGTTCGATGCCGATCAATCTGGTCTCCGAAGGTGTGCTCACTCGATCGGTGCGCGATACCGCGACGTATTTCGCTGCGGCCGAACGGCATTGGCGCAATCCGAAGTTGCCGCCGGTCGGTCTGGTGGAGGGACCGGCACGGCGGCGGTTGCGGATCGGAGTGATCGCCGATTCCATCACCGGTACCGAAACCTGCCCGCAGACCCGCGCTGTAGTCGACGACACCGTCGCGCTGCTGGAGAAGATGGGGCATGAGGTAGTTCCGATCACCTTGCCGGTCTCGCAACGCTTCGTCGACGACTTCACCACCTACTGGGGGCTTTTGGCATTCCTGATCGAGGCCGGCGGGAAACTCGCGATCGATCCGCGGTTCCAGCCGGGCGATCTGGATGCGTTCACCCATGGACTCGCAGCGATGTATCGCAAGTCCATGGCGCGTACACCGGCCATCCTCTATCGCCTGTCGCAAGTGCGTCGCGCCTACGCGGGTATGTTCCGCGACCACGAACTGATTCTCTCGCCGGTCCTTGTTCACACCACTCCGCGACTCGGGCACCTTAGCCCGACCGTCGCCTTCGACGAACTCTTCGCCCGCCTGATCTCCTGGGTCGCCTTCACCCCGTTGAACAATGTCGCAGGCACGCCCGCGATCTCACTGCCCATGGGTGCCTCCAGCGAAGGTCTGCCGATCGGCATGCAATTCTCCGCCGCCCACGGCGACGAACGCACCCTGCTCGAAATCGCCTTCGCCCTCGAATCCGAACGCCCCTGGCGACGCATCCAGGACTGACCTACCCGGGAATCGCGCGCCAATCCTCGGCGAAGGGCCCGGCGCGGCGCGCGACCATGTCCAATGCCTCTGCACACGCGCCCTCGATCGCATGCTGCCACTGCTCGGGCACCAGCCCGAGCCGAATGGCGAGTGCGTATTCGTCCTGGTCCTTCCAGCGATAGCTCAGATCCGGTTCGACAATGAGATCCAGGTGCAGATCGCCGGTGTCGACACCGTCGGCGGACCGTGTGAACGGCAATTGGAAATTGACGTACCACCACAGGAATTTACTGTGCTCATCCCATGTCGGGACAATCGCAAAATAACGATCGGCGTACATGATCGCGACCCGCGTGGTTCGCTGCCACACCCACCTCCCCATCTCCCACTCTCGCCGGGCATACGCTTCCAGCAACCGCCCCCGCGCCCCCCGATCGCCTTCCCGCATGGACCTGATCCACAACTCCGGCCCCACCCCCTCGGTCCCCGGCGTCAACAACACCCGCAACTCGTCCCCCCGATCCACCACCACCCGCTGCGGCCACTCGGTAAACGGCCGCCCAAAGATCATGTCCCGCACGAGAATCGTTCGACCCACAGCGAAAGGCGTCACCGTACCAGCCTAGTCCGCCGCTTGGTGACTCAGTCGGTATCGGTGGCGGCGAGAACCGACAAACTGGTGCGCCCGGGGGCGAGGGCCACGAAGGCGATATCCCAGGCGACCCGTTCGAACCATCGGGTATCGGCCTCGAAGCGATACCATTCGCAGGAAATCGCTTGTCGCTCAACCGTGGCGGCGGATTCGAGTTCGTCGGCGCGGACAGTGCGGCAAGCGACTGCCACGCGGCGAGACGGCCGTAGGCTCCGTACACACCACGGTCGTATGCGCCACCGGAGGATGCGGCGCTGAACAGCACGCTCCACACTCGATCGACCAGGCACGGTTGCACCGACAGCGACGAAGTCGGGCGCCGACCGCGCAGACAATCCAGGTCGAGGGTCGCGAGCAGGGCCACGATGGCGTCGGTATCCGGCGGGGTGTCGAGGTCGAATGTTCGTACCTCGCTACGCCCATTGGCGGTCCCACAGGCCCTGCTGTTCACATCCAAGCAACAGCTTTCGCGTGCTCGCCGACATGATCTTCGGCGGTTGGTTTCCCGTGTGGGCTGTGGGATCGCGATATTCTCACCGTGTGCGATTTCGTCAGGGTGTGGGTGGGCGCACTCGTGGCGCGACGCGTCGGTATGCCGAGAACAGCCCGAGAGGACGCTGATGGCTTGGTCCCATGCTGGTGCAGTGCGAGCAGTCGCCGACCGGATACTCGCGCTACCTGAACCCTTCGATGTTGAAACGGTATCGGGGGCTTGTGCCGTCGAGCTGCACGAGATCGGATGCCCTAACATTCATATGCGTGATTTCGAGGGTTATCCACAGGTCGGCCCCTTCAAAGTAGTCACGTTGCGGGTGCCGCGATCCGCTTCTCCCACGTCGATTCGGCTGCTGGCGTTGACCACCCGGGCGGCCGCCGCGGTACATGAGGCCGAATTGCGGGAGTATTTCACGTTGTCCCGGCAGGACGTCGACATCAACCCGCACATACCACCGGAGGGAATGATTTCTTTCCGAGAAGTGATTGGCGACAGAACATTGTTTCTCCAATTCACCGCACGATCGAGAGCGCTCGCCGCCGTCGCCGTCCACGAAGACGTTCGGCCCTCGCCACAGTAGGGCTGGTGATGTGACCCTCGGTGCTCGGCTGCGACGCGGACCGGTTGCGACCCGCCCCACCGCCGCAAGACCGTGAATCACGACGGACCTTCCGAACCGTTTCGGTACTTGCGCTCCAAGGCGTCCAAGCCCATTTCTGTGAAATCTCTGTTGTAAATCTCCTCGTAGTAGGACCGGTAGTTCTGTCCCTCACCGCTTCTCGATTCATCCGCGTACCACCGGGCGCACTGGTGCCGCGCCTCGTCTCGGGTCAGCTCCCCCCGCATGTGCCGTTCGTAGATGTCCTCGTACTGGGCTCCGTATCTGCCGGAAACCCGAAGCCGGGGACCGCCTGCCTCGGCGATCTCGCGCGTGACCTGTGCTTCCACGAGCGCTGCTTCGCCCTCGTCTCGCAAGTGCTCGAAAACGCTCTCACGTACCCACATTTCACGCGACTGACCCTCGTATCGCACCGGCCTCGGCCGATACGCTGCCCGACGCGCGTGGCCCACCTCGTGAGCCAATGCTCTGACCACCGGGCCCGGATCGCCGTCGCGCATGCCATTGTCGAAGACGATTTCTCTGCGCTGGCGATTCGAATAGGCGCCACCACCGATGTCGTCATAACGAATCGTCCAGCCATCGCTCAGGATCTCGCGTACGTCGGCACTCAATGTTGGTGAGAGAGTGGTCAACTCGTCTACCTGGCTCCCGAGGCCGGTTCGTTCGGGTGCTGCTTCCGATGGATGTGGAATGCGAGGTATAGGTCCGGTCGCCTCGTTGTCGGGCTGAGAAAATTTGGGGCTGCGAATCTCCGCCGCACCGCGCCGGTCGCCCGATACGAAACGTTCGGACGCGTCGCGCAGCTCCCCGGCTCTGCCACGGTACTCTCGCTCAATAGCCTTGGCGCCGTTGACCATAGCGCTTCTAGTGGCGTGGAGCGCATCCCGCAGGATCCGCGCGACGCTATTGGTCATGCCCGCCCCGTTACTTCGTACATGCGGCTTCCCGACGCGAAAGCGGCCGCGGCTACGCTGCCACGCGACCGTCCTCGCGCACGCACGACCAGGATATCGCCGTCACCAGTGCCCCACACGACGAATCGTTCAGCCTGTCGTCGGTACGGCCGAACTTGTGGCGGGTGGTATTTCGCGCGATATCAATGACTTTCGCCGCAGCCCTGCCTCATGATTCGCGACTCCCGAATGACGCATGGCGGCGGCAATGCGTCGTACTGATCAGGTTATGCTTGCGGGCCGCCGCCACTGGCCGACGAGACGTTCTTCTACCGGTCCTGACCACCGACAGCTTCGGCCCGACCCCCTGAGCGCGACTTTTCGCGTCGCTGGACCCCATGTGCCGCCCCGACCAGCGCTAGAGGCCGAGTTTGGTGACGGCGTTGTCTTCCAATGGGTTTGCGGTGCGAATGTAGTTGTGGACAGTGCGTGGGTTGGACCAGCGGCCCTGGCGCATGATTTCGCGGTCGCTGGCCCCGCCGAGGGCGGCTTGGGTGGCGAACCCCGCGCGCAGTGAGTGTCCAGAGAAGAGGTCGGGGTCGAGGCCGGCGCGTGCGGCATAGCGTTTGACGAGTTCGGCTATGGCGCGCCCGGACATGGCGTCGGTGCCGATGCCGCCGTGGCGGGTGATGGTGGGAAACAGTGGGAGGGTGTCGTTTTCGGCGAGGGCGGTGCCCTGATAGCCGTGGCAGCGGTGGATCTCCGCAGGCGGCGAAGATGCGTCGGCGAGCCAGGCGCGCACATCACCGGGTGCGCGATGCACCTCGAGCAACTGGATCCAATCGGCGAAGGCGCAGACCGGACAGGTGTGCGGGCGCTGGCCACGGGGAAGTGCTACGCGCTGTTCGGCGATGCCGGTGGGGTCGGTTTTGGTAGTCGGAAGTTGCACGAGCAGTAGCGGTTCACCGGTGCCGTGGTCGAGATCGACTCGCACATCGGCGATCCGCAATCCGGCAAGTTCGCTGCGGCGCAAAGCGCCCGCGAATCCGACGAGCAATGCCAGCGCGTCGCGGCGACGCGCTGGCTCGGTCGGCCATCCCGACTCCGGCAACCCCGCGAGCAGTTGTTCGAGGGTGTGCAGCAGCACGGGGCGTTTGCGTTTGGGCTGCGTGCGACGGGTCCGGCGGATACCGCGCAAGGTCAGTCGAACGACATCGGACCGCGTGGGCGACGGTAATCCGTTGGCGGCGTGCACCGCCGCGATGGCCGCCGCCTTGCGCTCGAGCGTGGCCGCACTGAACGCCCACCGCTGCGCTCCGTCGTCACCGTGACGCAGCGCATCCGCCGCCGCTGCCAGATACACCGCGACATCGAGCGGATCCGCGGGCAGCGCCTGGCGCCCCTCCGCCGCACACCATCCGGCCCACGCGATCCAATCGGTTCGATACGCCCGCAAGGTATTCGCCGACTGTGACGCTTCGAGATACCGCCGCAACGCCCCGGCCTGCTCATCATCGAAACGCTCCCGCACCAACCGCAGCGCCACGGTATCGACCAGCACACTGCGCACTCCACGCCGCAACTCGGTGCGTACCGACTCCGGCACCGTGACCATCGCATCGCCCACCCGCTCGCTCCCATCCACCCGGCCCGGCTTTCGATGATCAAGACTATGCGTTCTGCGGGGATTTCCGAGCGGCCGCAACGCGCGTCAGTCGGGTAGTGGTACCAGTCGCTGCGCGTCGTCGAACAGATAGGACTCGGCGACACGCGCGGCGGTGAGCGCGGCAAGAGCGGTGGCCGCGAGCAACATGTACATGACCACGATCTGGTAGCGAATGGCGGTGAGGGGATCGACACCGGCGAGAATGAGGCCGGTCATGGCACCGGGCAGGCTGATCAGCCCGACGACCTTGGTCGCGTCGATCGTCGGAATCAGTGCGGTGCGCAGTGCGGACCTGCGATGCGGCAAAAACGCCTCGCGCGCCGAAAGACCCAGGCACAGGCGCGCTTCGATGGCGGGGCGCGCATTGCGGGCATCCTCGTGCAGTCGGCGCAGTGCGATACCGGTGGCTTGCATGGCGGCGGAGACGATCATGCCGCCGACCGGGACAACCACCCGGGCCTGCGTGGAGATCACACCGAGCAGAATGAGGGCGCCGAGCGTGATGGCAGATCCGGTGCCGACCCCGATGGTCGCGGCCCGGCGCGCTCGCGGCACACCTTTGCCACGTCGGCCCGCCACCTGCCCGGCGATCAGCACCATCAGGACCGCCCAGGCCAGCGCGCCCGCTAATCCGGTGTGCCGGAACAGGATCAGCAGAATAGCGCCGACCGCGACCAACTGGGCCGCGGCACGGGTTGCGGCGATGAGCAGTTCGCGGGTCAGATGCAGCCGCTGACGGTAGGCGATCGCGGCGGCCAGTGCGACGAGCACCAGCGAGGTCGCCACACCCGGCCAGCCGGGTACGGAAAGCTGTTGTGTCACTGGGGGTTCCGTTCGTCACCGGGGGACAGGCGCCCGTGTCGCAGTGTCCAGCTGTCGTCGGCCACCTCGGTGACGAATGCGGTGTCGTGGCTGACCAGAATGACACCGCCACCGGCCATGGTGTGTTCGCGAATGAGAGTCGCGACCGCAGCGGCGGATTCGGCGTCGAGGGCGGAGGTGGGTTCGTCGAGCAACAGCACCTCGGGTTCGACGGCCAGCGCCCGCGCCAGGCACACCCGCTGGGCTTGACCGCCGGACAGTTCGAGACAGCGCCGATCACGGAAGTCCGGTAAACCGACCCTGGCGAGCAGCGCATCGATGCGATCGGATGTGAGATCGGTGTGGCCGACCCGGATCTCATCGGCGACGATATCGGTCAGCAGCGTCGGTCGCTGTGGCACCAGCCCGATGCGCCGCCGCAGCTCTGGTGCGGGCAACTGGGTGATCGGGGTGTCATCGAGCAGTATTCGGCCGCTACTCGGCTCGTCGAGCCGGTTGAGCAGCCGCAGCAAAGTGGTCTTGCCGGTGCCGCTGGGCCCGACCACCGCCGTGCACCGAGCTTCCGGGAACGTCACGGCGAGATCGGTGAGTATCGACGTTTCGCCGTGGCTCACGCTGACCCGATCCAGACTGATGTTCGGCACCGTCCCACCATTCCTTATCCGCGTGAGTGTTTCCTGACGGGGCCGGAAAATCGGACGGGGCCGAGTGGACGTGTCCTGCGCACATGCCCGACCATGGGCGGATGTCACTCAGCACGCACGACGCCGATCTGTTCGAAAGCACCAGGGGCCGTCTGGAGGCGATCGCCTACCGGCTGCTGGGATCGGCCGGTGATGCCGAGGACGCGGTGCAGGAGGCATTCCTGCGTTGGCAGGCCGCCGACCGGGACTATGTCCAGACGCCCGAGGCGTGGCTGACCAAGGTGCTCACCAATCTGTGCCTCAACCAGCTCACCTCGGCGCGGGCCAGGCGGGAGACATATGTGGGCCAGTGGTTGCCCGAACCGGTGTTCACCGGAGACCGGATGCTCGGGCCGGCCGATACCGTCGAACAGCGTGAATCGGTGTCGATCGCGATGCTTACGCTGATGGAGCGGCTCTCGGCCAGGGAACGCGTGGTGTACGTGCTGCGGGAGGCATTCGGCTACGCGCACAACGATATTGCCGAAATGCTCGAAATCACCGAGGCGAATTGTCAGCAGATCTATCGGCGGGCCAAACAGCATCTGGCCACCGACCGGGCTCGCGTGCAGGTCGACGAGGTCGCCGCCCGCAAGATCGTCGAGGAGTTCCTCGCCGCGGCGGTCAGCGGTCGAACCGAGACACTGATCAGCCTGCTGACCCAAGACGCGATCAGCATCGGCGACGGCGGCGCCTTCATCCCGACACGCACCAGGCCGCTCATCGGTGCGGTGCGCGTTGCGCGGTTCCTGCGGCTGTCCATCAAGCCGACCGACGGCAAGCGGAACATGCTCGGCGGCAGGCCCGCCATATTTTCTGCGGTCGCCAATGGCGGGCCCGCCCTGGTGCTGGTGGTCGGTGACCGGGTCGTCGGCATCGTGTGCCTCGAGGTGACCGCCGACGGCATCTCGGCAATCCACGCCCAGGTCAACCCCGAAAAGCTTGAGCGCGCCACCCGTCGGTGGGCTAGCTCCGAACACGGAGCACCCGTTATCGAATCCTGGTGACCCACATCACAGTCCACTTCTGTCAGCATTCGGGCCGCTGTCCGGTTCAGGAAGCGAACCCACCGAGACAGGAGTAAGACCATGAAGCACCGCATCGTCGTCCTCGGAGCCGGATACGCCGGAGCCATTACCGCCGGACGCCTCGCCAAGCGGCTGCACCGTGACGACGTCGAGATCATCCTGATCAATGCCGACGCCGAATTCGTCGAACGAGTGCGCATGCACCAGCTCGCCAGCGGACAGGATCTCCCCGCTCGGCCGCTGCGCGAGGTCTTCGCGGGCACCGGCGTGCAGGTCCGGATCGCACGGGTCACCGCGGTCGATGTGGATCGCAAGACCGTCGACCTGACCGGCGAGAACATTGCCTACGACACCCTCGTGTACGCCCTCGGCAGCACCATCGCCGACTATGGCGTCCCCGGCGTCGCCGAGCACGCCTACAACGTGGCCGGCAAGCAGGCGGCGCTGCGGCTGCGGGCACGCCTGAACGAGTTGCGGGCGGGCGAGACCGCGCTGATCGTGGGCGGCGGTCTGACCAGCATCGAAGTGGCCGCCGAAATCGCCGAGGCACGCCCGGACCTCGCGGTCGCGATCGCCGCGCGCGGCGGCGTCGGTGACTGGCTCGACGAGAAGGCCCAGCGCTACCTGCGCGGAGCTTTCGAGCGGCTCGGCATCACCGTCCACGAGCACGCCGACGTCACGCGCGTCACTGCTAACGGCGTGATCACCGGGGCGGGTAGGGACATCCCGGCCCAAATGACCGTGTGGACAGCGGGTTTCACCGTGCACCCGATCGCGGCCGCGACGAATCTGGCGGTGTCCGATTCCGGGCGGATCGTGGTCGACGCCACCCTCCGCTCGGTTTCACATCCCGATGTGTACGCCGTCGGCGACGCCGCGCACGCCGAAGGGGTCGGCGGCAAACCACTGCGGATGGGTTGCGCCACCGCGACCCCGATGGCATGGCAGGGCGCCGACGTCATCGCAGCTCGCTTGACCGGCGGCAAGGTTCCCGACGCCCCGATCGGTTACGCCAGCCAATGCATCAGCCTCGGTCGCCGCGATGGCATCGTCCAGAAGGTGACGCCCGACGATCAGCCCACGTCCACAGTGATCACAGGCCGTATGGGCGCTCGCATCAAGGAACTCATCTGCGCGGCCGCGGCTTGGAGCGTCGTCCACCCGACCATGATGCTGCCCAGCCGTCGCCGCCACCTCATGGCAACCGGTGCCGCGGAGCACCAGTTCGTCACCCGGTGACGCGGCCACCCGAATGCAGTCCGAGCCCGAAGCCAGCGATCCGCACGACCACGGACCGGTGGCTTCGGTTGGCGGAGCGAATATAGTTGCGGCAGAGCTTCATTCGCGCGACAGCCGAGCTTCTGCGGCTGGTGCGCAGGCATCGGGGCCGGCGTGAACCGAGGGCTATGACGCCTGCGGGCCCAACTGTTCGCTCAGCTGACGGCAGCGCCGAACCACTTCGGCAGCACGCCGATCAGATCCTGCTGATCGCCACCGACCCACGCCACATGCCCGTCCGGCCGCAGCAGCACCGCGGGCACCGCCAGTTCCTCGCTGACATCGACGACGTGGTCGACCCGATCCGCCCAGCCTGCCACCGAGAGCTGGCCGGTCTGGTCGAGCAGCAGTCCACGGCCACTGCGCATCAACTCATAGAGGCGTCCCCGATTCAGCTTCACATCCCGCAGCCGTCGACCGAGCAATTCGTGCCCCGCGCCGAAGTCGTAGCGCACCCCGATCGCAATGATCTGCTCGAGCAGATACCGGTTCACCTCATCGAAGTCCATCAGTTTCGCCACCAGTCGGCGCGCTGCCCGAGCACCCGGCTCGAGCGACATCAGCTCCGTCTGCGCCCGGGTGTTCTCGAGCACGTCGGCGGCCACCGGACGGCGTTCGGTCTCGTAGCTGTCCAGCAGCCCCTGCGGCGCCCAGCCGTCGATCTCGGCGGCCAGTTTCCAGCCGAGATTGAATGCGTCCTGGATGCCGACGTTGAGGCCTTGCCCGCCCATCGGCGGATGGATGTGCGCCGCGTCGCCGGCCAGCAGCACCCGACCGACGCGGTATTGCTCGGCCAAGCGGGTGGCGTCACCGAAGCGCGAGAGCCAGCGCGCCGAATGTGCGCCGAAGTCGGTGCCGGCGAGCTCTCGGAACTGCTGTTTGAGCTCCTCCAGAGTCGGTGGGACCCGGGGGTTCTCGGCCACACCCGCGGCGGGCGCGACGAGACGGTACACCCCGTCTCCGAGGGGCGCGGCACCGAACCGCAGCTGGGTCTTGCGGACTTCGGCCACGACTGCGGCTATCTCCTCCGGCGGCGCGGTCAGCTCCACCTCGCCCAGTAGCGTCTCGATCCGGGTTGGCTCGCCGGGGAAGTCGACGCCGAGCTGTTTGCGCACCGTGCTGCGGCCGCCGTCGCAGCCGACGAGGTACCGCGAGCGCAATTGCGTGCCGTCGGCAAGTTCGACGCTCACCCCGTCATCGTCCTGACTCAGCCCGACCACTTCGCAGTTGCGGCGGATTTCGACGCCGAGTTCGGTGGCGCGCTCGATCAGCAGGCGCTCGGTGACGGTCTGCGGAATGGACAGCACGAACGGATACGTGGTGTCCAACCCTTCCGGTTGGGGTTTCACGATGCCCGCGAAGAAACCGCCGAGCGGGTACTGCTTCCCGAGCGCGAGGACCTTGTCCAACAGGCCGCGCTGATCCATCAATTCGACGCTGCGCGCATGCATGCCGAGCGCGCGCACAACCTTGGTGGGCTCCGCATCCTTCTCCACTACGAGCGCGTGCACGCCGCGCATGCGCAGCTCACTGGCCAACATCACGCCGGTCGGTCCGCCGCCGACCACAATCACATCGATCATCAAAACCCCTCACTCGACCAAGTTGCATTTCCCACCGGCGGTTCGACATCCCCGCGAGACCAGTACTCATTTCCGCAGGTACTGGCTTCGGCAGGAGATTCTGCAGCACGACCCGGGTCTTGCCGCAAGACCCCGGGTGCGCTATATGTTGAAAGGGGGCGAGGAGTGAATACCCGTTTCAGCCCTGGGTGACCACTCGGGTCGGGGTGGGCCGCAAGACGGAGGCGGTTGTCGCGGGAGTGGGGAAGGCGTCGGGATCCTGTCCGTAGTGGCGGACGCAGCGTTCGAACAGCGCGAGGTCGGGTTCGATCGTCGCGGTCGCGCGAATCTCCAGGGTCCGGCCGGTTCGGGGGCTACATCCAAGCCGTCCGCGCGATGCAGGCCGCGGTTTCGCCGACGTGCTGACCATGACCTTCCGCACCGCGAAACCCTCGGAAGCCCCCGCCGCACCCAGGCCTACGCCAGTTTCCTCGAACTCATCGCCCGCGCCCGAGTCGGGGCGAGTTTTCCCGGCCTCGATCGAGCTGGACGGCCGGACTGGGAACCCTTCTCCCGCTGGTTGTTTCAGCTCGTGAGGTCCAGGGTGTCGAACTGGTGGGCGGACCAGATGCGGCGCGAGGTCTCCTCGGGGTAGGGCTGGGTGGTTGGTTCGGCGTCGTAGACGCGGGTGGTTCGTGTCTGTGGATCGTAGGGTGCCCAGCCGGGTTTGCCAGTCGTCGCGAAGCGCACCCAGTCGGTGCGCATGTGGTGAGCGACGGGGGTGATTTCGTTCGCGGCGTTCGGATGGGCGCAGGGGTGGGCGCGCACCTCGTCGGGGCTGAGGGTGCCGAAGATGAGCAGGAAGTCCAGGGCGTGCGAGGCGCCCTGTTCGGAGTTGAAGCTCCAGGCCAGTTCGTAGAACCATACGGGTCCGCCACCGGCGTGCGCGGCGTCGGCGAGGTGCAGACTCGGCATCCGAAACAGCCAGTCGGAGTTGAGAACCTCGAATCGTTGCCCTGGTGTGGCGTCCGGGTAGGCGGTGCGATAGCGCCCGCTGCCATCTGTGCCGGGTGTGAGGTGGTCGAATGCTGCGGTTATGCGCGCATCGGTTGGCTCGCCGCCGGGCCGAGACGTGTAGAGCCGGTATTCGTCACGGGTGTGGCCGATGAGCAGGTCGATGTCGCGTGCGGCGCCGTCCACGAGCGCACGCCACGGTGCTCGCGGCAGAACCTCGGTGTCGACGACGGGGGAGAACGGTGTCGGCGTGAGCGCCATAGGACCCCAGATATCAACGAATTCCGGCATCTTCCGGATCACCGCGTCCGTCGCGTCGGTCAGTGCGCGCGGCGGGAAACGGGCCAAGTCGCGGATGGTGGCCTTGGCACCGAGTTGCACGGCGATGGTGGTGGAGATCGCGGCGGCGAGCCGTTCGGAGAAGTAGGTACCCGGCATGCTCTGACTGATCGCCCGTCGAAACAGCCCGGCTGCCGTCGGCATGACAAGCAGCGCGGCAATGCACGCTCCGCCAGCGGACTCGCCGAAAACGGTGACATTGGCTGGATCGCCACCGAACCGGGCGATATTGTCCTGAACCCATCGCAGCGCGGCGATCTGGTCGAGAATGCCGCGGTTGTGCGGGGCTCCGGTGATGTGGGCGAAGCCGTCCGCACCGACGCGATAGTTCATGCTGACCACCACCACACCGGACCGAGCGAGAGTCGCACCGTTCTGGTGCGGATTCGCGGAATTGTTCTCCAGGTATGTGCCTCCCTGGATCCACACCATCACCGGCAGCCTTACGGCGCCGAGGTCGGGTGACCAGACATTGAGCGTCAAACAGTCGGCGGAACCGTCCTCGACACTGCCGGACACCGACGACATCACCGAACCCGTATGGGCCACTTGAGGAACCGGTGGACCGAACTCCAGCGCGTCACGGACGCCATCCCACCGCTGCGCCGGAACAGGAGCGCCGAATCGACGTGCGCCGACCGGTGGCTCGGCATAGGGGATGCCCCGAAAGACCGCGACGTCGCTCTCCCACCTGCCACGCACAACTCCGGCGGCCGTACGGATTTCAGGTTCGAGACTCACTCTGGTACTCGCTTCCCTCGGTAGGTCATCTGCTGACTCATCAACTTGCCGACGAGTACGGGTAGCCCCTGCGCTACCTGACTCGTCGCTCAACCGCACCGGCGGCCACGAACACAACTACCCGTCAGTTTGCACCATCGACCGTGGATCCCATTGGCTCTCAACAGTATTCAGAAGCTAGGAATCTAGGTTCGGGTCGAAACCGGTGGAAGCAACGGCACCCGGTGTCGCGAGTCGCCACGCCCGGCCGTTCGTCAGCCGATATCGCCGCTCGCCCACGGGCGAAGTTTGTCGGATTGCGGACGGCCCAGCGGCGTTTGATCCGGTCACCTGCGATGATCCGCCAGTGAGTCAGTCCTTCTCCTGCGCGAACTCCGGGATCGCGGGCTGACCCGGGCGCAGCGACGCCGACGGTCAGCGGTCGATGGTGGCCATGTTCGCCTCGTCGTGGCGCTCACCTGCGGCCGGGGTGAGGTTGTTCAGGCGGTCGAGCTGAGCGGCGCTGAGTTCGATGGCGTCGGCGGCGGTGTTTTCTTCAACGCGCGAGACCCGCCGGGTTCCGGGGATGGGGGCGATGTCGTCGCCGCGGGTCAGCAGCCACGCCAGTGCGGTCTGCGCCGGGGTGGCGCCGACCTCGGCGCCGATGGCCTGTACTTCATCGACGATGCGCAGGTTGCGCTGGAAGTTCTCGCCGGTGAAGCGCGGGTTGGTCTTGCGCCAGTCGTCGTCGGCGAAGTCGTCGACGGTGCGGATCTGCCCGGTCAGCAGGCCATGGCCGAGAGGCGAGTAGGGCACGAACCCGATACCGAGCTGCCGCAGCAGCGGGAGGATTTCGGCCTCGATGTCGCGGGTCCACAGAGAGTATTCGGTCTGCAGTGCGGCCACCGGATGTACGGCATGCGCGCGGCGGATCGTCTCGGGGCCGGCCTCCGAGAGTCCGATGTGGCGCACCTTGCCTTCGGCGACCAGCTCGGCCAGCGCGCCGACAGTCTCCTCGATGGGCGTTTTCGGGTCGACGCGGTGCTGGTAGTAGAGGTCGATGTGGTCGGTGCCCAGCCGCAGCAGCGATCCTTCGACCGCGGCCTTCACGTTGCCGGCGCTACTGTCGATGACGCCGGGGCCGCCGCCGGCGTGGGAGACGAGACCGAACTTCGTCGCTACCACGACGTCGTCGCGCCGGCCCTTGATGGCCTTGCCGACGATTTTCTCGCTGTGGAAGGGGCCGTAGATCTCGGCGGTGTCGATGTGGGTGACCCCGAGGTCCAGGGCCCGGTGGATGGTGCGGATCGACTCGGCGTCGTCGAGCCCCCCTCCCGTGGTGTAGGTGCCGGCCATGGTCATGGCTCCCAGGCCGATGCGGGAGACATCGAGCCCACCCAGGGATACGTGCTTCATCAGGTTCTCCTTGTCATGACGGCCGTCAGGCCCGGTCGGTAGTCATGGTCGGTGCTGCTGCACCAGCTGGCGGACCGTGCTTCTCCGACAGCGCCGCAGAGAGGCTGGAGACCAGCCGCGCAAGCCAGCCGCCGTATCCGGGCCATTCGCACTGCCGTGGCAGGTGCATCACCAACAAAACCAGTTGTCACGGGAGTGTGGGAGTCCCTGGTGAGGGGGTCACTGACAGGGACCCCCAACCCGGCGGAAGCGCTCGTAGGGTGGAGCCCATGGCAGGAACCAACCGTGACATCCGTGCTGATTTCCGCGCGGAGATCCGGGAATTCCTGGGCACGCGACGAGCCAGGGTCACCCCCGAGCAGGCCGGACTGCCCCTATACGGCGGAGACCGCAGACGGGTCACCGGGCTGCGCCGCGAGGAGGTCGCCCTGCTCTCGGGAATCTCCAGCGAGTACTACACACGGCTGGAGCGTGGCAACGCCACCGGCGTCTCCGAAAGCGTCATCGATGGCATCGCGCGAGCACTCCAGCTCGACGAGGCCGAACGAATCCACCTGCTCGACCTCCTGCGCGGCGCCGGCACAACCCGTCCACCACGCCGCCGGCCCACCCAGCAGCGGGTGCGACCTGCGGTGCAGCGCGTTCTCGACTCAATGAGCGGCACACCCGCGTTCATCCTCAGCGGGCGCGGGGACATCCTGGCCGCCAACCATCTCGGGCGCGCACTGTTCTCGCCGGTCTACACCGACCCCGCGCGGCCGCCCAACAACGCCAGGTTCGTCTTTCTCAGCCCACACGCGACCGAGTTTTTCCGCCACTGGGACGAGGTCGCAGGGGACACGGTTGCCATGCTGCGCGCCGAGGCCGGCCGCGATCTCTACGACCGGCGGCTGACGGATCTGATCGGGGAGCTGTCCACCCGCAGCGAGGACTTCCGTCGCCGCTGGGCGGCCCACAACGTCCGGATGCACACCACCGGCGTGAAGCTCCTCCACCACCCGGTCGTCGGCGACCTCGACCTGCCCTTCGAAACCTTCCCACTCGGCGACGGCCCCCGCCAGTTCCTCCTCACCTACACCGCCGAGCCCGCGTCACCCTCGCAGGACGCCCTGAACCTGCTGGCCAGCTGGGCTGCGACCAACGACGACGTCGAGCGCTCCGCGCCGGCCAATGACTCCGAGCCAGCCGATTCGGCCGAGACACCCGACTGAACGACGAGCCACATGGGTCGACAAGTCCGCCGCGAACACCACAACTGACCCACCCGGACAGCACAGCGTTCAGCACCATGCCCAGGCATCTCGACCCGCCAGAACGGGGTGCCGGTAAGAAACGTGTCACCAAGTACATGAAGCCTGCGTGAATCGGGGTTGCGAACCTGTTGGTGCGGTGTAGCTTTCGCGCGTGATGAGGGAGCTGGACCAGGACGAGCTGATCGACCGGTGGACGCTGCTGGGCAAGGAACCGGACCTGGTGGCCACCAAGCGGGGTGCGGCGAGGCTTGGGTTCGGGCTGATGCTGCGGTTCTATACCGAACGGGGCCGGTTTCCTCGCGGACGTGCCGAAATCCCTGATGCCGCAGTTGATTACGTCGCACGCCAGGTAGGTGTGGAGCGGACCGAGATCGCGTTCTACGACTTCACCGGCCGCACCAGCAAGGCACACCGGACGCAGATCCGGGAGTCGCTGGGGTATCGGGAATGCAGCGTGAGCGACGCCGACGAGATCGTGGGGTGGCTCGTCGAGCACGTGACCCAGCGCGAGCGCAGCGGCGAACGGGTGCGCGAGCATCTGTTGGCGCGCCTACGCGAGGTGAAGGTGGAGCCACCCACGGCCGGGCGGATCGAGCGGATGGTGCGATCGGCGCTGCACCGCGGTGAGGAACTACTGTTCGCGCAGGTCAGCGCCAGACTGCCGGAGCCGGTCAAAGCGCGGCTGCGGGCGTTGATCGCACCGTCGGGGGTTGGTGGTGAGGAAGTCCTGGATGATGACGCCGAGGAGGGGCCGGCGATGCTGGCGGCGATCCGGTCGGACCCGGGCAACGTCAGCCTGAATACGATGCTCACCGAAATCGCCAAGCTGGAGGCGGTCCGCGCGGTCGGGGTACCGGGTGACGTGTTCGCCGATATCGGGCCGAAGATCGTCACCGGCTGGCGCGGGCGCGTGGCGGTGGAGGCACCGAGCCACCTGCGGGAGCATCCACTCGAAACACAGCTGACGTTGCTGGCGGCACTGCTGTACTGCCAGTGCCGGGAGATCACCGACACCCTGGTCGAGTTGCTGAATTCCACGGTGCATCGGATCAACGCCCGCGCGGAGGTGCGGGTGACCAACGAGCTGATCAAGGAGTTCAAGCAGGTCACCGGCAAGGAGAACCTGCTGTTCAAGGTGGCGGAGGCGACCGTCGATGCGGGCGATCAGCTGGTGCGTGACACGGTGTTCGCGGTCGCACCGCAAGGGGTGCTGCGGGATCTGGTGGCCGAGTTCAAATCGTCGGGGCCGACGTATCAGCGCACGGTGAAAGCCACGCTGCGCTCGTCGTACACCAACCACTACCGGGCTGGGCTGATCAAGCTGCTGTCGGTGCTGGAGTTCCGCAGCAACAACACCACGCACCGCCCGGTGCTGGACGCGCTTGAGCTGATCGGCCGGTACGCGGGCACGAACTTGCGCTACTACCCGGCCGGCGACGAGGTGCCGGTGCATCGGGGGGTATCCGGGGACTGGGCCGAGCTGGTGTATCAGAACGACCAGCACGGCACCCGGCGGGTGGTGCGGATGGTGTACGAGATCGCCACGTTCCAGGCATTGCGGGATCAGTTGCGGTGCAAGGAAATCTGGGTCGTCGGTGCCGAGAAGTGGCGCAACCCCGCCGAAGATCTGCCGGCCGACTTCGAGGAACGCCGCATCGAGCACTACGAGAAGCTTGGCAAACCCCTCGATGCAGGCGAGTTCATCGAGGGCTTGCAAGCCGAGATGCGGGCCGAGCTGGACGCCCTGCACACCGCCCTGCCGCACTGTCCCTGGTCGGAGATCAAGGAACGTCGGCAGGGCGCGATCAAGCTGACGCCGCTGCCCAAGGCGCCGGAGCCGCAGAACCTACGGAAACTGAAATCCCAGGTAGGAACCCGGTGGGGTGTGGTGCCGCTGATCGACATGCTCAAGGAAGCGGTGCTGCGGACCGGGTGCCTGCGGGCGGTCACCTCGGTCGCAGACCGCCGCAATCTCCCGGAAGACGTTTTGGCGGAACGGCTTCTGCTGGCGATCTATGCCTACGGCACGAACACTGGGATCAAGTCGGTGGCTGGCGGTATCGACCGCCACACCGAGGATGACATCCGCTACGTGCGCCGCCGCTACTTGAACGCCGAGGCGGCGCGGCGGATCGCGATCGAGATCGCCAACGCCACCTTCGCCGCCCGCAAGCCTTCGATCTGGGGTGAATCATCGACGGCCATCGCGTCGGACTCGACCCATTTCGGCGCGTACGACCAGAACATCTTCACCGAGCACCATTCCCGCTACGGCCGTCGCGGCGTGCTCATCTACTGGAGTGTCGAGAAGAACGGGTCGGTGGTCATCCACTCCCAACTGCTCAACTGTTCGGCATCGGAGGTCCATGCCATGGTCGAGGGCGCCATGCACCACGGCACCGAGATGGACGTGGAATCCAGCTATGTCGATACCCACGGCCAGTCCGAAATCGGATTCGGCGTGACCAGGCTGCTGGGATTCGATCTGCTACCCCGGATCAAGCGGATCAACAAGTGCAAGCTCTACCGTCCCGCCGCCGGGGAAACAGACCTGTGGCCGGGGCTGAAACCTGCCATGACCAGGCCCATCCGATGGGAGTTGATTGCCGAGCAATACGACCAGATGATGAAGTACGCCACCGCGATCCGCACCCGTACCGCGTCCACCGAGGCGATCCTGCGCCGGTTCATGAAGGCCAACGCCGCCCACCCCACCTACCAGGCGATGATCGAGCTCGGCCGGGTCCAGAAGACCATCTTTCTGTGCCGCTACCTGCGAAGCCGCGAATTGCAGAGAGAGATCAACAGCGGCCTGAACGTGGTCGAGTCCTGGAACGGTGCCAACTCGGTCATCTACTACGGCAAGACCTCCGAGATCGCGTCCAACCGGCGCGACGAACAGGAGATGAGCGTGCTGTGCCTGCGCATCTGCCAAGCCGCCCTGGTCTATGTCAACGTCCTGACGATCCAGGCCGTTCTTGCCGACCCGGAGTGGGACGGCGTGCTGACTGCCGAGGACGGACGCGGCCTGACCCCGCTGTTCTGGTCGCACGTGCTGCCTTACGGGGAGGTCAAGCTGAACATGAACAGCCGACTCACCCTCAGCGGCGGCTGATAAGCCCAGCCCCATCGCGGTCGGCTGGTCGCATACGCAGTGCAGCGCGACCTGTTCGTCTTTCGCAATGCAGTGGCGGACTGGCCATGCTCATCTGTCAGGCTGGCTCGGCGTCGGACAGGTAGGTGCTCAGTGCTTCGGTCACACTGGGCGTGTCGAGCCAAGCTTGGAAACCGATGAGGCCGGGGTTGGCGGCCCGGCAGTTCTGCAGGTCGGCCGCCGGCCGATCGACGTCGTCGTACATGCGGGCAAGCGCGGCGGCCCGCTGAGGGTTCTGTGCTCGGATCTCGTCCAACGAGATCTGCTGATAATGCACTGCCCGGCCTGTCGCGGCCGCGATGGAGGTCGCGATCTGAGGCGTGGTCAGTTCGTCCCCGGCGATGTCCATCTCACGGCCCATCCAGTCGGCCGGCTCGGTGAGCGCGCGCGCGGCGAACGAGCCGATATCGGCGACCGCGATGAGCTGCTCGACCACGTCCGGCGGGGTCGTGGAGGCGAGCACGCCGTCGGGGCGGAGACCGCGGAAGGCACCGAGGTAGTTCTCCATGAACCCGACCGGGCGCAGGATGGTGGCTGGTAGGTGTGTACTGCGCAGGTACTCCTCGAGCTGGGTCTTGGGACGCAGCAGCGGGCTCGTGTCGGGCCGGTCGGCGCTCAGCGCGGAGGAGTAGACGATGTGCCCGACCCCGGCCTGCACAGCTGCGTCGATGATCGCTCGCCCGCGACGCAGCTCATCGTCGGGACCGATGTCCGGGGTCGCCTGCGGCGACATGAAGCCGGGCTGGTAGAGGAACAGACCGGCGGCCCCGCGCAGCGCCTCACTGACGGCATCGATGTCGTCGAGCGACCCCGGGACGACCTCGGCGCCCCTGTCGGCGAGACGCCGAGCGGCGTCCCGGCCCGGGTCCCGCACCACCGCACGTACTGGACGCCCGGCCGTGAGCAGGGCGTGCACCACGGCACTACCTTGGCGACCTGATGCCGCAAACACCGTGATCAGTTCAGACACGTCGACTCCTGAGCGTCGTAGGCGGTATTATCCGGGTTGGTAAACCCGGATAGAGACGATACGGAATCCGGAACCCGCTTACAAGAGGGATGTGCGATGTCTTCGACAAGGGCTCCGCGGGCCGACGCCCAGCGCAACCGCCAACGCGTGCTCGACATCGCTAAACAGGTCTTCGCCGAAGAGGGCAAGAGCGCAGGCCTGCTGGACATCGCCGCTCGAGCGGGCGTCGGCGCCGGAACCGTCTACCGGCACTTCCCCACGAAGGAAGCCCTCTACGCGGCTGTCATCTCCGCCCGGCTCACCGAGCTCCTCAACCTCGTACCGGACCTGCCTGACGACCCGCCGGGCACGCGGGTCGTCGAGTTCTGGCGCTTGGCGGTGCAGCAGGTACGCGAGAACGTCGCCCTGTGCGAACTCGTCACCACCACCGGCCAGCACCTCGACATCGACCCTGACGTCAGGCAGCGCTACCTCGCCACCCTCGGCGAACTCGTCGACCGAGCACGCGACGCCGGCCGACTCCGCGAAAACCTGACCACCGCGGATGTCATCTCCATGCTTGCTGCCGCCGCAACCGCCGAAGCGCGAGATCACGACGCGCCACCGGGACGCCTAGCCGATCTGATATCCGCATCCATCTTCACCTGACCGTCTCACTTCGTTGGAAGTCTTCAACGACCAACTGGGACGCCGATTCCGCCGAAGCATCGCGACCATCATTGGAATCCGCGGGCATCACCCCACGAACGAACGGCGTTGCTGGCGTTGTGGCGTTCCGTAAGGCGATCCGCCACCGGAACACCGTGGCGAGACCATTCCGCCGCTGGTCGCTGGTGTTTCGTAGAGGTGTTCCGCGAACTGTTCCGTTGAACCCCCGTCCTATGGAACGATTTCCGGCGTGATCGAGCCCTTCCGCGTCGGATACGTGCGCTGCTCCACCGACGAACAAGACGTCGAGATCCAAACCGAGCAACTGCTCGCCCTCGCGGTGCCGCGTGAGCGGATCTTCATTGACAAGGGATTCTCCGGCACCACCCGAAAGAACCGCACCGGCCTGGACAACGCGCTCACCGCGGTTACCTCCGCCGCAGCCGCCGCTACCGGGCGGCAGGTCGTACTCACCACCACGAAGTTCGACCGGTTCGGCCGCAACATGGCCGAGGCCGGCGAGATCCTCACCAGCCTGCGCGAGCGCGAGGTGCTGTTCGGGCTCGGCAACCAGATCTACGACTGGCCGACCCGTTCGGCAAGCTGTTCCTGCAAACCCTCGCCATGGTCGCCGAATTCGAGGCCAACCTCAACCACCTGCGCACCCGCGAGGGCATGGCCAAGGCCCGAGCGAAAGGCCGCCTCAAGGGCAAGCAGCCGAAACTGCCTCTCGCAGCGCGGAAGACGATCCACCGCCGTTACCACGACCCCGACGACGACGCGAGTCTCGCCGACCTCGCCGAGGAATACAGCGTCGGCCGCTCCACCATCCACCGCATCATCAGCAACACCGCGCCCCGGGCGTAGCGCTCATGTACCTGGTGACACGTTCCTTACCGGCACCCCAGAACCGCTGGTCAACCTCGGGCGACCAACTCCTGACGCGCGTGTCGAAACCGTAAGCCCGCCCAGCAGTTACCTGCGCGTCCTTCTTTGCTGCTCGGCCTACGGGCCTTGGTTCAGGTCCAGTCGGGAGCAGGCACTGTGGCCGATGCTGACCGAAACCTAGGGTAGGCGACCGACTGTCCGGCCGACTCCCTCCTTCCAGGGCCGCCCTCCCGGGCAAGCCAGATCAGATGACACCCGTCCGTGCGGCAGTCCCGTTCTTGCGCTGGTTGGCATTGAAGCGCGCCTTCTTCTGGCGATTCCCGCACGTGTTCATGTCACACCATTTGCGGGTGCGACTTTGACTGGTATCGAAGAACGCGGCTTGGCAGGTTGGCGATGCGCACAAGGCCAATTTTCCGTCTCGTTCGCCTGCGATGATGCTGATTGCGTCGGCGGCGATCACGCTCAGGGCATCTTCTACGCAGGAAGCCGAGCTAAGCCGCCATTGACGATTGCCCTCGGGCGTCAGGATAGCCGCGGCCCGACCCTGAATGCTGCAGTCATTGATGATTTGGATTGCAGGCGCGGGGAGAGGGTCTTGGATCGCGGCCGCTGTCGCGGCGGCGTGAATTGATTCCCTCAGTTCCCGAGCGAGTTCGAGCTGGGCGGTGGTGCAGGACTCCACGGCTAGGCCGTTCACTGCCAGCCAGTCGACGAGTCGCTGCGGCGTGGGAATGCGTTCCACAGCATCGCCACACCGCTCCGACAGAGTCCCCGTGAAGCTGGTCGCTAGCACGTTGCCGAGACGAAAGTCAGGGAACCGAGCGCGCATGGAACCACCTTAGCAGGTTGCACGCTGACATCGGTCATGCTAGAACCGTCTTAGCCGGTTCGAGATAAGTCTAAGCCGGTTCCACGATGACCAGGAGGTCTCATGCCCACACATTGTCCAACCAGCGAGGTGCAAGCATTCGAAGCCCACGCAACTGACGCTGACCTCGACGATCTGCGCGCGCGACTGGCCGCGGCGCGGCTACCGGAAGCTGAGACGGTCTATCGCGCCGCGCCCGACCCTCGCCGATGGGAACAGGGCGTTCCTCTCGCCGACCTCGTCGATGTCGTGAACTACTGGCGCACCGGGTACAACTGGCGATCGTTCGAAGAGCGCCTCAACCGGATCGGCCAATTCCGCACGACCATTGATGATCTGGGAATCCACTTCCTGCACCGCCGATCCGGGCGCGCAGATGCCACTCCTCTGATCTTGACGCACGGGTGGCCAGACAGCATTGCTCGGTTCATCGATGTAGTAGACGAGCTGGCAGATCCGAAAGATGCAGACGCGCCGGCGTTCCACGTCGTGGTTCCATCGCTGCCAGGCTTTGGTTACAGCGACAAGCCGGCCACCACCGGGTGGGGAACCGAAAAGATCGCGGCCGCATGGGTGGAACTGATGGGAAGGCTCGGCTACAGCAAGTTTGCAGCCCACGGCGGCGACTGGGGAGGCAATATCACTACGGTTCTCGGCGGCAGGTTCCCGGCGCACATTCTCGGCATTCATACAACGTTCGCGGAGCCGCCGCCCGGATTGACAACGGACAGGCTGACGGCGGCCGAGCGCAAGTGGACCGAGGAAACCCGCGATTTCTGGCGCCACCGCGCGGCATACGCGAAGCAGCAGGCGACCCGACCGCAGACCATCGGCTACTCGCTCGTCGACTCACCGATCGGGCTTCTTGCCTGGATCCTCGACAAGTTCGCCGAGTGGACAGATACCGAAGACAGCCCGTTCGAGACGATTTCCAGAGACCGTGTTCTTGACGACGTCACCCTGTACTGGCTGACGCGGACCGGCGCGTCGGCGGCCCGCATCTACTACGAAAGCCACAACTCGCTCGACCCCGAACTTCGGGTCGACGTCCCGTCGGCACTCACTATGTATCCCCGCGACGTCGAGAAGTGTCCGCGCCCCTGGGCGCAGGAACGGTACCGACAGATCGTCCGATGGAAGTCGCCCGAAACCGGGGGACATTTCCCGTCGCTGGAGGTTCCCGAGTATTTCGTCAAGGACCTGCAAGAAGGCCTCGCGGCAGTGCTGGCCGCTAATCGGTGAACGCGGCTGGGTGCCGGGATTCGGAATTAGTCCGGGATCTGACTGCGCGCCGAATGCTCTGCGCGGTAAGGGGTCTCGGTTAAAAGTTTTGCGGTAGCGTTCGTCGGTTTCTTCCCAATCGTTGTGTGCCCGGGTTGATCGCATAGGGCACTTGGCCCCTGTGCTCAGGTGCCGCCCCCTGGTGCGCGCCCGCGACCGCGGTGGGAACTTATCGGTCGCAGCCGACCCCGCGGAGCGGGGTTGCACGGGCGAGTGGAGGGGCGAGAGCGGGAAGCGCAGGATGACGGGAAACTAGAAGTCCCCGATGCGGATGTTCCCCGCCTCGGGGTGAGGGGCCGGCGGCAGCCTGCCACATGTGAATGTGACCGCTGTCTCGCACCCCCGCGCCATGGAGCGCCGTCAGAACCACGCCACATAGCGGTCACATTCTCACGCGCCGTCGTCCGCGCGGGATTCGTTTGCCGGGCAACGACTCTTTGGAATCAGGGTCGGGGGTACCCAGTTTTTCGCTGGTTCCGTTGGTGTTTCGTTGCGTATGCGCAAACCAAACGTAAACGGAACTCGTGCAGGAGGATTGCGGGGGCCCGGGGAAGTCTGACCCCCGATAATGTTCACTTATCGGAGGTCAGACTCGGTGGGTTCTCCGGCCGAACATGTTGGGGCGACCTGTATTTCGTTTCGTGGAAATACGTTGGATTCGACGAAACCAACGCTACGATTCCGTGGTGTCCAACGTTTGTAATTACCCCGGATGTGCTCGACCGATTACGCGCGGAGGCGGGCCGGGGCGACCCTCGGAATACTGTGACCATCCGGAGCACACCCGGTGGCGCGCTTGGCGGGAACGGCAACGGCAGCAACAGGAGTCGCAGGCACCGGCGGCTGCTGTCACTGTGACGCAACAGGGGCCGGTGACAGTGGCTCGGCTGCGCGCGGATGAGTTGCTCACGCAATTCCGTGGACTGGCCGATCAACTGGGGAACACGCTGAATGCGGCGGTGGCCGAATTGTCCACGCTGGCCGATCCGGCGATCGCCGAGGCACAAGTGCAGGCCGTGCAGGCGGATGCGGCACGACGCATCGCAGAGGCCGAGGTCGCCACGGTGGCTGCGGACCAGGCGCGGCGCGAAGCGGAGGAGGCGCGCGCGGCCGCGGAATCGGCCGCCGACGATGCGGCGAGTGCGGCCGAACATGCGGAATCGCTGGTCGCCGAGGCGGATATGGCGCGCTTGGATGCACTGCGTGAGGTCGAGCGGGTGACCAAACAGGCCGCCGACGATGTCTTCGCGGCGCGCAGTGAGGCCGATGCCGAGATCCGTACCATCCGTCGCGAGGCCGCCGACGATGTGGAACGCGCCCGGCAGCAGGCCACCGAGGATGTGGAACTGGCGCGGCGCAAGGCGGCGACGGAAATCGAACAGATCCGCCGTGAGTCCGCCCAGCAGATCACCGCGGCCGGTGCCGAACGCGATCTGGCGGTACAGCGCGCGGCCGATGCTGAACGCGCCATCGAACGCGCCGAACAGGCTGTGGTCGAACGCAATCAGGCCGTCGCGGAGGGGCGCGAGGAATTGAACCGACTGCGCGAGGAACTGGATCGCACGCGCGGCGAACTCGTCGAGGTGCGCCGCGCGTCAAGTGCGGAGGTCGCGACAGTGCGAGCCGAATCAGCGACCGCACTCGAACAGGCGCGGCGTGAAGCCGCCGAACGCCTCGCCGCACTAGACGACGCCCGCGCCCAAACCTTGGCCCGCGCCGAACGTGCTGAACGCCAACTCGACCAAATGGTCGCCGAATCCCGCCGGGGCCCAGCCGCATTGGCGTCCGACGGCACCCTCGGTTAGCGAGCGACGGTCGGACGAGGCCGCGGTCCTCGATCCGCTCGACCGACTCTTTGAACCCGCGCGAGCCTGCCCAGCTGCGTAATTGTGTATGTTACACGCGGTATGTATCGTACATATGTGACTGTTGCTGTCGACGCGTCCTCGACCGTTTCTGGTTCCGACGACCGGCGTTCTCCCGCACCGGGCGTGCTCATCGCGACACTAGGTGGGGCCGGTGTCGTCGTCGCACTCATGCAGACGCTGGTAATTCCGATCATTCCGTTGTTGCCCACGCTGCTGAACACCTCGGCGTCCAACGCGTCCTGGGTCGTGACGGCTACGCTGCTGGCCGGTGCGGTGTCGACTCCGATCAGTGGCCGTCTCGGTGACATGTTCGGCAAGCGGCGGATCCTGTTCGCGAATCTGCTTATGGTGATTGTCGGCTCGGCGGTCTGCGCCTCCTTCTCCACACTGGTGCCAGAAATCGTCGGCCGCACGTTGCAGGGTGCGGCGGTCGGCGCGATCCCGCTGGGTATCAGCATCATGCGCGACGAGCTGCCGACCGAGCGGGTAGGTTCGGCGATCGCGATCATGAGCGCGACACTCGGTGTGGGCGGTGCGATCGGCCTGCCGGTCGCGGCGGCCATCGCCCAGAACGCGGACTGGCATGTGCTGTTCTGGACATCGGCCGGCCTCGGTGTCATCTGTGCCGCACTGGTTTTCGTATTCGTGCCGGAGTCGCCGGTGCGCACGCCCGCGCGGTTCGACTTCGGCGGTGCGGTAGGGCTGGTGGTGGCGCTGGTCGCGCTGCTCATCGCGATCACCAAGGGCGCGGACTGGGGCTGGGACAGTGCGCGCATTCTGGTTCTCGCCGCGGTGGCGCTGGTGGTGTTACTCGGCTGGGGCGCTTACGAACTGCGGCAGCGCGCGCCGCTGGTCGATGTGCGGGTCTCGGCGCGGCCCAGGGTGCTGTTCACCAATCTCGCGTCCATCGCGGTCGGATTCGCGCTCTACGGTATGTCGCTTACCTTCCCACAGTTGCTGATGGCGCCGGAGCAGACCGGCTACGGCTTCGGGCTGACCATGATCAACGCCGGATTGGCGCTCGCACCAACCGGATTGGTGATGATGCTGCTCTCGCCGGTGTCGGCGCGGCTGTCAGCGAGCCGCGGGCCGAAGCTCACCCTGGCGCTCGGCTCCGCGGTCATCGCCATCGGCTACCTGTGCGCAGTGCTGCTGATGAACAGCGTATGGGGGATTGTGATCGCGGGGGTGATCGTCGCGGGCGGCGTCGGTCTGGCTTACGCGGCGATGCCCGCACTGATCATGGGCGCAGTGCCGATAACCGAGACCGCCGCGGCCAACGGTCTGAACTCGCTCATGCGGGCGATCGGCACATCGGTCTCCGCCGCGGTGATCGGTGTGGTGCTGGCGCACATGACAATATCGCTCGGCCCGCACGTATTACCGTCTCGCGATGGGTTCCACACCACGTTCTTCACCTGCATGGCGGGGGCAGTGGTGGCAGTCGTGCTGGCGGCCTGCATCCCGATGGGGAAGGCGACAGCGCCGGTCTTGTCCGGGACCGAACCGGTGCCGGTCGAGTCGGTCGAGTCGGTCGAACAGAATGGTCGAGGCGTCGGTCCTCTCGATGCCTCGTCGCAAATCGCGGAATCCTCCCAGGCCGAGTTCGACGGTGGGCTGCTCTGTGGTCGCATCCACCGCGACGACGGCCGCCCGGTGCCGAGTGCCGCATTGACGCTGATCGACCCGCGTGGCCATCAAGTCGCGCGGGCGACCGGAGCTGGCGACGGCAGCTATGCGTTGAGCGCACCGGAGGCAGGAAGCTATGTGCTGATCGTATCGGCGACAGGGCACCAGCCCGCAGCCGTCAACGTGGCCGTCGGTCGGCGCCGGCAGCAGTTGGACCTCACCCTTATGGGTTCCTGCGAGCTGTCGGGCGTGGTCCGCACGGCCGGACACGGTGAGCCGCTGCCCGGTGCGACCATCACGCTGACCGACCTGTGTGGCGAGGTCCTCGCAACGGCCACAACAGCCGATGACGGCGCCTACGTATGCCATGGCCTGGTCTCGGGTATCTACACCGTGGTCGCGGTTGCCGAGCGCATGCGCCCCAGCGCGACCGCGCTGACAGTGCCGGACGGCGGGCTCTCGCGCCACGACATCGAACTGGCTCCGCTGGCAGTACTCGCTGGATCGGCGTGGGCCGATAGCCGAGCCGCGCCGGATATCCACATCCGGGTGCTCGACGAGTCGGGCGAGCTGACCGCAACGGCACGCACCGACGAAAACGGCCGCTATATCGTGCCCGATCTGCCCGCAGGCCGGTACACCGTCGTCGCTCGCGGCTATCCACCGGTGACCAGTCAGATCACCGTTTCCGGCGGCGAAACCACCCACGACGTGCGGCTCGGCTACAGGTCGGAGGACGGCTCATGAGCGGGTTGACCGTCCGCATCCGGACCGCCGAAGGCTGGCCGGTGGCGAATGCGGTGCTGACCGCGACGGATATGAGCGGACGCCAGATCGCCCGCGCGGTCGCCGATGAGACCGGGACAGTGGTCACCGAGCTACTGCCCCCGGGCGTTCATACCGTGGTCGTCACCGGCGCCGGATACCAGCCAGTTGCACGAACCGTCCAGATCTCTTCGGCGGGAACGGGCTTGCTCGGCGCGATCGTACTGGCGCCAGCGGCAGACGCGATAGCGCCGCCGCCGGCTGGACCGTGGACAATCGACCCGGCGCACTCCACGGTGATCGTCACCGCACGCCACCTGGGCATCGCGAGTATCAAGGCCCGATTCGCCGAAGTGAGTGGGAGCCTCGATGTCGCCGAGCCGTTCGAGCGATCTTGCGGGCACGCCGAGATCAAAGCGGCGAGCATCGATTCCGGTATCTCGATGCGTGACAACCACCTGCGTTCGCCCGAGTTCTTGGATGTCGACAGTTATCCGGTGATCACCTACACCGGCAGCGGACTGCGCCGCACCGGCGGCGCGACCTGGGTGATGTCCGGTGAGCTGACCTTGCACGGGCAGCGTCGCTCGATCGATCTCGAGCTGACCTACGGCGGCTGCGGAGCCGACCCGTGGGGCGGTGTGCGCGCCGCGTTCCACGCCGAAACCCTGTTGCACCGCAATGATTTTGCGATCGATTACAACGCCATGGTTCGCGCGGGAGTGGCCGCCATCGGTACCACTGTCAAGATCGACCTGGACATCGCGGTGGTGCAGGGGACGCAGCTTCCCGCGATGTAGCTCCGCCGGAGCTGAGTCGGTAGCACGTGGTATCCGACGGCGCACCTGGTTAGAGCTATCAACCGGACTCGTCGAGACCGGGCCCGCGCTCAACTGCGCAGCTGCGCGTTGAGTCGTGCCGCCTGGCGCGTGAGGTGGTCGCGTTCGGGGAGGCTGGTCGCCGAGCGGGCGGCTTCGGCGTAGAGCCGTGCCGCGGTTACCGGGTCACCGTCACGCTCGCGCAGGTATGCCGCGACGGCGGTGTGGCGGGGTAGGGCGGAGTCGAGCTCGGCCAGGGCGGCCAGGCCGGCCCGCGGGCCGTCGGCCTCGCCGACCGCGACCGCCCGGTTGAGGCGGGCCACCGGGCTGTCGGTGAGGCGCACCAGTTCGTCGTACCATTCGACGATCTGCACCCAGTCGGTCTCCTCGACCGTCCGGGCGTCGGCGTGGAGCGCGGCGATGGCGGCTTGGACCTGGAACTCACCTAGGCGGTCGCGCGCGAGGGCGGCCTGCAGCACGTCGACGCCCTCGGCGATCAGACGGGTATTCCACAGGCTGCGGTCCTGCTCGGCAAGCGGCACGAGCCTGCCGTCGGTGCCGGTCCGTGCCGGGCGCCGCGCATGGTGCAGCAGCATGAGCGCCAGCAGGCCCGCGACCTCCTCATCGTGGGTCTTGGTCGCCAGCTGGCGAGTGAGCCGGATCGCCTCGCCGGCGAGGTCGACGTCGCCGGAGTAGCCCTCGTTGAAGACCAGGTAGAGCACCCGCAGCACCGTGGCGACGTCACCGGGCTGGTTGAACCGGACGTTCGAGACGGTCCGCTTGGCCCTGCTGATCCGCTGGGCCATGGTCGCCTCGGGCACGAGGTAGGCCTGCGCGATTTGACGCGTGGTCAGGCCCCCGACCGCGCGCAGCGTGAGCGCGACGGCCGAAGCCGGTGTCAGAGACGGGTGCGCGCAGAGGAAGTACAGCTGCAGCGTGTCGTCCACCGCCTCGCCCGGGTCGGGCCTGGGCTCGATTTCGACGAGCACCTCGCGCCGCTGCCTGGAGGTATCGGAGCGGGCAGCGTCGAGAAACTTGCGCCAAGCCACAGTGACCAACCAGCCCTTGGGATCTCGCGGCGGATCATCCTGCCACGCGCGCACCGCTTCGACCAGGGCGTCCTGCACGGCATCCTCGGCCGCCGCGAACTCGGCTCCGCGACGGACGAGGATCCCGATCACCGTGGGGGTGAGGGTCCGCACCAGGGCCTTGTCCACCGTGCGTTACTCCGTGATGGTCGGGGGCGCGGTCAGGAACGGTCGCACCTCGAGCCACTCCTGGACTGGTTTGCCACCCGCCCCCGGAGCCGCGGACAACTCGCCGGCCAGCTCGAGCGCCCGCTCGTGGGTGTCGACATCGATCACCACCCAGCCGGCGATCAGGTCCTTGGTCTCCGCGAACGGGCCATCGGTGATCGGCGGCCGCCCCTCGCCGTCGGAGCGGATGAACGTGCCCTCCGGGGACAGCGCCTGACTGTCGACGAACTCGCCGGTGCCCTCGAGCCGCGCGGCGAAGTCCTGCATGTACTGCACGTGGGCCGAAAGCTCCTCCGGTGTCCACTGGTCCATCGGCACATCGTTGGCCGAGGCCGGCGCGCCTCGGTAATGCTTGAGCAGCAGGTATTTGGCCATCGTGTTCTCCTCGGTACGGTACGGCCCATTCTGGCCGTGTTCATTTCGGGGACGAAGCCGCCGGTTGATTCTCGACATCCCACGGCGAAATTTCTGGCGGACTTCGAAACTCGTTCGATTATGGTCCTCAGACTTTGTCGCGCGTCCAGTCGTGGCCGCGAGTGTCCCTGGGATGGAGCTGGTGGCGCATTCTCGACAGCCCAAGCCGTGCTGAGATCTAGAATCTGCTTCTGCCTGGTGGCGCCCCAGGCGCCGAACGAGAACCCGCGCGCACACGCCGAAGCCGCCATCGGACGCGCCATGTGCCTCTGAGAAGATAGATTGCCGCCACGATCCTTGTCGCCGTTGCCATTTGGCGGTCGGAGCCATTGCGGCGGTGGAGCGTAGTTTCGCTGGCCTTCGCGATCGTGCTGCCGCTGCCGCATTTCTCGCTGCCGCATGCGGTGCGCATCGGCTGGGGTCCGCTGGTGACGGTCGGCAGTGGATCGTGGTTCAGCTCCGGGGGCATCGCGCACTCACGGACTCCAGGCCGCGTGAAACCTCTGCTCGCCGTTGAAGGTTAGGGTGGCCCATGGCTGTCATTCATCATACGACCATGTCGCCCAGCAAGCTCGAACTGCTGACCGCCTGGTTGCCGACCCGGCCGTGGTATCGAGACGGCGGGCGTGCGCCGGAGCTGAGCAAGGCCGGTGGCTTCCGGCTCGACGATCCGGCGGGTGCGGTCGGCATCGAATTCGTGCTGGTGAACGATGGCGTTGGACCGGAACCGATCACCTATCACATGCCGCTCACCTACCGCGGCGCACCACTCGACGGTGCCGATGACGCTCTCGTCGGCACCTCGATACACGGTGTGCTCGGACAACGCTGGATCTACGACGCGACCCGAGATCCGGTGGCGGTCGCTCAGATTGTCGCGCTGTTGGCCGGGCAGGCGCAGCCGCAAGCGCAGCGCACAAGTGACACCCCGGATCCCTCCGTTGCCGTCACATCGGGCGAGTTCTCCTCCGCCGCAACGGAACTCCGCTCGGTCCTCGATACGCCGACGCACACCGATATCGCCGTCGGTAGTGGTCGAAGCGTTCGGGTCGAGCGGGCCCTACGTCCCGAGCCGGCCACACCGGCTTCCGGTCCGACGGATACCGCCCGAGTAACCGTGCCATGGCAGATCGTCACCGGTTCCACCGTCCGCGGCACGGTTCTCGCGATCGACGCGTGACCGCACCTGAGTAGCGGTGGTGGTCCTGGAAGGCCTTTCGTCCTCGGCTACTCCTCGGATTCGGGCTGGTCGCGTTCGCGGCCACCGCCATTGGTGCCGTCGACGCGCGGACGGTGGCGTTCGGCACTGCGATCAGCGCGTCGCTCATCGGGTTCGGCTGTGCGCTGCTCGGCATCGGCGGTTGGCTGGTCGAGCGGAACCGTGGAGCGTGGCGACCGATGGTCGAGGCTGCGCTCGTCTCGGCGCTCTGCGAGGGGTGGTTGATGATTGTCGCGGGCTCGCGGCTGATGCGTGACCCGTTGCGCGAGAAGCTGCTTGC